>CAZFHQ010000178.1:0-1545 GCA_964519325.1 uncultured Clostridium sp. | reverse complement strand
GCGTCCAGCTCCTCCCTGGCAGAATCCGGCGAGACAAAGGTGAACTCGATGCCCATCTCCGCCATCGTCTTGTAGAACAGGTTGAAGGTGCCGCCGTAAATGGCGCTGGAGCACACCACATGGCCGCCTGCCCGGCAAATGTTAAAGATGGACAGGAACGACGCGGACTGGCCAGAGGCTGTGATCAGCGCGCCGACGCCGCCCTCCATTGCCGCGATCTTCTGCTCCACCGCATCCAGGGTGGGATTGCCAAGGCGGGTGTAGAAAAAGCCCGCCTTTTCCAAGTCGAAGAGGGCGCCCATCTCATCGGCGCTCTCATAACGATAAGTAGTGCTCTGTACGATCGGCAGCACTCTCGGCTCGCCGTTTTTTGGGCTGTAGCCCGCATGGATACAGGTGGTATCCGGTCTGTAATTGCTCATAAAGCGATTCCTTCCTTTATCCTTTTTTTAACATTCAATCTCATTGAAACAGCCCCTTGATAAACCCAAGCACGGAGTCGGAGAAAAACACGACCAGCGCCACCGCCGCGATCACGCACAAAAACAACAGCAGCCGGCCCAGCTTTTTCTTCGCGGGGCTTACCTCCTCCTCTTCCTTGGGTTCGGCGGCCTGCGGGCTTTTTTGCCCTGGCTTGCCAACCTGGTCTGCCGGCGTGACCGTCACGTCGTCCGGGAACCGGAAGCCCTGGGCCTTGGCGATCTCCTTGGCCGCATTGTAATTCTCATAGGGAACCAGGATACTGCAAATGTTGCCGAAACCGCGCGCCTTGGCAGAGGTCATCGAGGAATAGGCCCTTGACTGGGCAAAAGGCAGGTCAGCCTCGCTTAAAGCGGTGCATAACCCAAGCGTCTCATATTCCCGGTCAGAAACCAGCATCACAGAGTCGCCCGGCTCCGGGGGGCGCACCTCGCCGCCGCAGGTTGGGCAAACATGGTCGTCATGGCAAAGGACGTGGCAGTTTGGGCAATAATTCACGGGATCTCACTTCCATTTTCTGAATTTCTGTCAGTGTCATCATACCACAGTTTTACAGGTTTTGACAAGCCTCTCCGATGTAAAATTCCTCACCAGGCCCTCACAGCAACACAGGCTGGAGCTGCTCCCGCCGCAGCGCTGCCTCGATCGCCGGCTGCAGCCGGGAAAAATCCGCGATGACCGACGTGGGCTTTTTCACATAATCATCCTGGGCCATTGGGGTAAAAAAGATATTTTTTGTGTTCATCAGCCTGCCGATATTCTGCGCCGAGCCGGACAGGGCGTCATTGGTTGCCATGGTCAGCAGCACGGGGATCCGGTTGCGCAGGCTGGATTTGACCGCCATCGTCACCGGCGTGTCCGTAATTCCGCTTGCCAGCTTTGCCGCCGTATTGCCGGTGCAGGGGCAGACCACCATCACATCCACCAGCCCCTTGGGGCCAATCGGCTCAGCTGACACCACAGTGTGGATCACCGGCTTCTGGCACAGCTTTTCCACCTTTTGAACCCACTCCGCCGCCTGTCCAAAGCGGGTGTCTGATTCATAGGCCGTTTTGGACATCACCG
>CAZFHQ010000177.1:0-1565 GCA_964519325.1 uncultured Clostridium sp. | reverse complement strand
GGCCTTGGCCGCGATGACGTGCATCAGCGGACCGCCCTGAATGCCGGGGAAAATGGCCTTGTCGATGGCCTTGGCCAGCTCCTCCTTGCAGAGGATCAGGCCGCCGCGGGGGCCGCGCAGCGTCTTGTGGGTGGTGGTGGTGACCACATCGGCATAAGGCACAGGGTTGGGATGCACGCCTGCCGCCACCAGGCCGGCAATGTGTGCCATATCCACCATGAAGTAAGCGCCGACCTCATCCGCGATCTCACGGAAACGGGCAAAATCCAGCACTCTTGCATAAGCGCTGGCGCCGGCAACGATCAGCTTTGGCTTGCACTCCCTGGCCTGCTCCGCCAGCTTGTCATAGTCGATGGTGTGGGTCACAGGGTCCACGCCGTATGGCACAAAGTGATAGTAGCTGCCGGACATATTCACCGGAGAGCCGTGGGTCAGGTGGCCGCCCTCCGCCAGGTTCATGCCCATCACGGTGTCGCCGGGCTTGATGAGGGCAAAGTAAACCGCCATGTTGGCCTGCGCGCCGGAGTGGGGCTGCACGTTGGCGTGATCTGCGCCGAACAGTTCACAGGCGCGTTTTCTCGCAATGTCCTCTACGACGTCCACATATTCGCAGCCGCCATAGTACCGCTTGCCCGGATAGCCTTCAGCGTATTTGTTGGTCAGCACGCTGCCCATGGCCGCCATCACGGCTGGAGAAACGGTATTCTCAGAAGCGATCAGCTCCAGATTGCGCTGCTGGCGCTTCAGCTCGTCGTGCATTGCGGCGCCAACCTCCGGGTCGGCATTGGTCACAAAGCCGATGGTGTCCATCAAATCTTGATACATGGTAAAACTCTCCCAACCTTTTAAAACTTTATACAAATACGAATACGCTTTTATTATACACCATCGACCGAGGAGAACGCAACAATTCCCCGCGTTTTATTTTGTGTTTCGCGAAAATCCGTGTAATTTCCCCCGGAGTATGCTACAATGGAAAAAAGGAGGCGATTGTGCATGACAAAAAAACAGCGGGCGCTGGCAGCGGTTGCGGCGCTGAAGCAGGAATATCCCGACGCGGTCTGCTCCCTGACCTATGACAATCCCCTGGAGCTGCTGATCGCGACGCGGCTTTCCGCCCAATGTACCGACGCCAGGGTCAACCTGGTAACGCCGGCGCTGTTCGCCCGGTTCCCTACGTTGGACGATTATGTCAACGGCAGCGAGGAGGAGATCGCGGAACTGATCCGCTCCTGCGGCCTGTATAAGACCAAGGCGCGGGATATTTTTGCCATGTGCAAAATGCTCAAAACAGAGTATGGCGGCACGATCCCCGACACGGTGGAGGAGCTGACGAAGCTCCCTGGCGTGGGCCGCAAAACCGCCAACCTGGTGGTGGGGGACGTCTATCACAAGCCGGCAGTCGTTACCGATACCCATTGTATCCGCATTACCAACAAGCTGGGCCTGACCGACAGCAAAGTGCCGCTGAAGGTGGAAAAGGACCTGCGGGCCATCCTGCCACCGGAGGAGAGCAACGATTTTTGCCATCGGCTGGTGCTCCACGGCAGAGCGGTGTGCAGCGC
>CAZFHQ010000176.1:320-1703 GCA_964519325.1 uncultured Clostridium sp. | reverse complement strand
CTGCATCTCCATGGCGCTGACGCCCATGGTGTTGACCGGACGTCTGATCAAGAAGGAGCACCCCGGCTGCAAGGTGGCGTTTATCGGTCCCTGTGCGGCGAAGAAGCTGGAGGCCAGCCGCAGAACGATCCGCAGCGACATTGATTTTGTCCTGACCTTTGAGGAGGTCATGGGGATGTTCGAGGCGAAGGAGGTGGACTTCAACACCCTGGAGGACCTCCCCAATACCAATAACTCCAGCAGCGATGGACGGGGCTTTGTCATTGGCGGCGGCGTGGCGGGGCCGGGACCGTGCAGCCGATCAACAAGGCTACTGCCGCGGTGCAGAAGAGTGCCCGCGATGGCAGCAAGGCCCACGCCTATGAAAGTGAATACCGTTCCATCCTGCCATCCTTGGAAGAGACAGATTGAGGCATGCTGTGAAAACAGGATAGGAAATAGCCCGGCATTTGCATCGGTGCAAGTGCCGGGCTTGGTTATTACGTTTGACGATGCACCCGGGGCAGCATCCACACCACAACGATGCCGGCAGCGACTCAGGCGGCCTCTGCCCCGGCGACCTCGGGCGGCAGGTCGGCCAGAACGACCTTCATAAAAATGGTTCCGTTTCCGCCCAGGCCGAAGCCGAGGATTCCCAGAGAGGCGGCCAGCAGCCAAGCTGCGGAATCCGCCGAGAACAGCAGCATCAGGCCACATCCAACGCCGGTGAGGACCAGGGAGCCGGTCAGCACCGCCTTTGGCTCCCATCTGTCCGCCAGCGGGCCGACGATCACAGCGCCCAGGGACATGCCGAGATACATAATGGAGATGGCATAGCCGGAAATCAGCGTGTTGTGCGGTTGGGTGTAGTTCACAAAGACAATGAGATTTGTCATATTGGCCTGCATCAGGCCCTGGGTGAGAAACAGCGCCAGCACCGACAATATAAAGGTCTTTCTGGAGATAAAGCCTTTGGGCAGAACGGGGTTCGCTGCGCGCTTTTCCACCAGGACAAGCGCAGCCAGCGCGACGGCCGCTGCGATGGCTACCGTCCAAAATGCCGGGGAGGTCCATCCGATATTCTGCCCCATAGAGGGCACGCACAGGGCAAGTCCAAAGAAGATCAATACAAATACGGCCCCCACGCCGTCAAAGCCGGCCAGGGATCTGCGGGGGCCGGCTTCGTGTTCCCGGGTGACCAGACAGAGGAAAAAGACCACGGCGCAAATCGCTATACACACCCACATCATAAACCGCCATCCATAGGCTGCGATCATGATGCCGCCCAGGGTCGGTCCAAATACCACCGCACCGCTGGCAATGAGCATATAGAGGGAAAAGCCCTTTGCGATGGCATGGGACGGAAACTGGGTCACAATGTAGGACATGACCACCGGCGCAACC
>CAZFHQ010000176.1:0-310 GCA_964519325.1 uncultured Clostridium sp. | reverse complement strand
GTTGTACTTGTACGGCGTCTCCTGCTTCTGCACCACCGGCGCAACCGCCGCAGTCCCGATTCCCACCACAAACCGGGCAAAGATCATGAAGGGCAGGGAGGGCGCCAGGGCTGTCAAAATATTTCCCAGGGTAAAAACGGCGATCCCCAGCAGCAGGGTGCGGCTGCGGCCAATGGCATCTCCCAGTTTCCCCAGGATCGGAGCGCAGGCGGCGGAGGAGATTGCCAGCGCCAGGGCTGTCCAGGTGGTGTTGTTATAGCCAATGCCCATGTCCTGGACAAAGGCGGGGCCGAGCACAGCGGTAAAACCG
>CAZFHQ010000175.1:0-1728 GCA_964519325.1 uncultured Clostridium sp. | reverse complement strand
TGCTACCCCGACCTGCCCAAGGCGTACCAGATCTCCCAGCTCTATATGCCCCTGTGCCTCAACGGCTACGTTACCCTGGGGAACGGCCGGCGGATCCGCATCAACCACATTCACATTGAGGAGGACGCCGGCAAGCTGGTACACCAAAAGGGCAACACCTATGTGGACTACAACCGGGGCGGCGTGCCGCTCATCGAGATCGTCTCCGAGCCGGATATCCGCAGCATTGAGGAGGCACGGGAATACATGGAGAAGCTCCAGAGCATTATGCGCTACATCGGCGTATCCGACTGCAAAATGCAGGAGGGTTCCATGCGCAGCGACGTGAACATCTCCCTGCGGCCCTTTGGCTGCGAAACCTACGGCACCCGCACCGAGATCAAAAACATGAACTCCTTCACCTTTATGGAGCGCGCTCTGCGCTATGAGATCAGCCGCCAGGCAGACATTTTGGACAACGGCGGCAAGGTGGAGCAGGAAACGCTGCGCTACATTGTGGAGGAGGACCGCACCGAAAGTATGCGGGACAAGGAGGACGCCAACGACTACCGCTACTTCCGTGACCCGGACCTGATCACCATTGCAGTGGACCGACAAACAGTGGCGCGGCTGGCCGCCCAGCTGCCGGAGCTGCCGGACGAGAAGATGGCGCGCTACGTCAGCGAGATCGGCCTGACGGAGACTGACGCCGCCCTGCTCACCAAATACCGCAAGATCGCCGAGTATTTTGAGGCAGCGTCTGACGGCGTGCAGAACAAGAAGGCCGTGGCCAACTGCATCATCGGGCAAATTTTCCGCCGGGTGGAGACAGAGGCCGAGAAGGAAGCCTTTGCCATCTCCATCCCGCCGGAATACCTGCGGGATCTGGTGCTGCTGCTGGAAAGCGGCAAGATCAAAAACAACCTGATGAAGTCCACCCTGGAGAAAATGCTGGACGAGGGCAAGCCCTACACCGATTTCATCTCGGAGAGCGACATGGGTACCATCGACGAGGCGACGCTCCGCAAGCTGTGCGGTGAGTCCATCGCCAACAACCCCAACGCCGTGGCCGACTATCTGGGCGGCAAGGAAAAGGCCCTGAAGGCCCTGCTGGGCTATGTGATGAAAAACTCCCGCGGCAAAGCCGACGCCATGGAAGCCGAAAAGCTCCTGGCCGCCATGATTCGGGAAAACGCGTAAAACAACTGGACGCCTGCCATTCCCCTGGCAGGCGCTTTTTGTGGCCAGCCGCTGGGGCACGGACCATGATTTATACAACCTGCACAAATTACTTTCATTTTATAGTAGTTTTTCTACAAGAAAAATTGCGAAAAAGTTTGCTGAAGATTTAACAATGTGGTATACTTAATTGGTATTGACTGAAAACAAGTGATTGAAAATCGGAGGGTATTAACATGAGTGAATTAAAGGGCGCATGCATTATTGGTCAGTCCGGCGGACCGACCTCTGTCATGAACGCCAGCGCATACGGCGTCATCCGTACCGCGCTGGACAATGAGAACATCACCGCCGTCTACGGCGCCGCCAACGGCATCAAGGGCGTGCTGGACGACATGCTCTATGACATGAGCAAGGAGGATCCCGCGGAACTGGAGCTTCTGCCGTACACGCCATCCTCCGCGCTGGGTTCCTGCCGTTACAAGATCGCGGACCCGGACGAGGACGACACCGACTACAAGCGGATCTTGGAGATCTTTCAAAAGTACAACGTCCGCTACTTTTTCTACA
>CAZFHQ010000174.1:0-1774 GCA_964519325.1 uncultured Clostridium sp. | reverse complement strand
GGCATGGTCATCGGCACCGGTGACCTCTCAGAGCTGGCGTTGGGCTGGGCCACCTACAACGGCGACCATATGTCCATGTACGGCGTCAACGGCAGCATTCCCAAAACGCTGATGCGCCACATGGTGGCCCACCTCGCGGCGCAGAGCGGCGGCGCCCTGCAAGCGGTGCTACAGGACATCCTGGCCACGCCGGTCAGTCCGGAGCTGCTCCCCGCCAGGGACGGCGAGATCGCCCAAAAGACCGAGGAGCTGGTCGGCCCCTATGAGCTTCATGACTTTTTCCTGTATCACGCCCTGGGCAACGGCTTTTCGCCGGCGAAAATCCAGCGGCTGGCGAACATCGCCTTCGCGGGCGTCTATTCGCCGGAAATCATCCGCGCGTGGCTGGAGAATTTTTACCGGCGGTTCTTCCAGCAGCAGTTCAAGCGGTCCTGCCTGCCAGACGGTCCGGCGGTGGGCAGCATCACCCTGTCGCCCCGCGGCGGCCTGATGATCCCCAGCGATGCTGACGGCGCCCTGTGGCAAACGATAATTTCTCCGCAATAACCCCTTTACTCCTCCGGCGGAATTTGATACACTAAATAGAGAAGGCCAGGAAAGGAGGCGAACGCCATGAGTTGGTTTGACAAACGGTCCGCGATCATCGCGCCGATCGTGTTCCTGCTGCCTCTTTTTATCTATCCCGTGCGAGGCACCAGTATCAGCAATATTACGACGTACACCTTCGGCTTCCCCTTCGCCTGGTTTTCCGTGCGCTTCACCGCCCGTGGCGGCCGCCTGTTCCTGTGGCAGGCGCTGGCCGCGCCAAACCAGGGCATCCGGATCGACATCATTACGGCGATCCTGAACCTGATCATTCTCTATATCATCGTCCAGGCGATCTTGACCGTATTTATAAAAAAGCAGAAAAAATACAAGGCGCAAAAACAGTCCAAAAAAGGGCAGGACGACGAGAACGACACGCGGCAGGATGGATAACGCACAGCCTGCGCGCGGGCCGGCGGCAATTTGTATGCAAGGCGATGCCTTGCTTTTTTTTCGCGCTTTTCCCGCAAAAAAGAACCGTCCCCCTGATAGCGCGCCGCATAGCGCGTCTTGTCAGGAGGATGGTTCCGTTGTTTTATCGTCGGCCCCTACAGGGGGCGGATATTCAAATTTCTTGCGGCGCAGCAGCGCCAGTCTTTGGCACAGCGCGGGAAGCCACGCTGTCCCGTGGGTTATTTCGCGTAGTCTACGGCGCGGCTTTCCCGCACCATGTTGACCTTGATCTGGCCGGGATAGACCAGGTCGCTTTCGATCTTCTTGCAGATCTCCCTGGCCAGCAGGACCATTTTGTCGTCGTCGATCGTTTCCGGATTGACCATCACGCGGATCTCGCGGCCCGCCTGAATGGCGTAGCAGCCGGACACGCCTTCAAAGGAGGAGGCAGTCTCCTCCAGCTTTTCCAGCCGCTTGATGTAGCTTTCCAGGTTTTCGCGTCGGGCGCCGGGCCGCGCGGCGGAGATCGCGTCTCCGGCCTGCACCAGGCAGGCCAGCACCGTGCGCGGTTCCACGTCGCCGTGGTGCGCCTCGATGGCGTGGAGGATGGCCGGGCTCTCCTTATACTTTCGGGCAATGTCTACGCCGATAGCGACGTGAGAGCCTTCCATCTCGTGGTCGAGGGCCTTGCCGATGTCATGCAGCAGGCCGGCGCGGCGGGCGGACACCGGATCAATGCCCAGCTCGGCGGCCATGATGCCGCACAGGTGCGCCACCTCAATGGAGTGGTTGAGCA
>CAZFHQ010000173.1:0-1775 GCA_964519325.1 uncultured Clostridium sp. | reverse complement strand
AAACCATTTTCTGTTATGAAAACATGGAGGACCTGACAGTGGAAAACGTCCGCAGGCAGGGGCGGTTTCATCCCCGCTGCGGCACCAGCTTTTTGATCCTGATGCTGATCGTAGGCATTTTGGTGGGCTTTTTCATTCCCTTTTCCAATCCTGTTCTCCGCACCGCCTGCAAGCTGGCGCTGCTGCCGGTTTCGGTGGCAGTGGGCTATGAGCTGATCAAGCTGTGCGCCCGCCACGACAACATCGTCACCCGAATGATCGCTGCGCCCGGCCTGTGGGTGCAGCGGATCACCGTGAAAGAGCCGACAGACGACATGATTGAAACTGCGATCTCTGCGATGAAAGAGGTCATTCCCGAAAATGGAGAGGACTTGTTGCGATAATGACGTATTCTCAGGTATATCTCAACGGCAAGGAATGTTTGCACAAGGCGGGGATCGAGAGTCCGGCTTTTGACGCCATGTGCATTTTTGAGGCGGTGTTCGCCATGAACCGGCAAAAGCTGGCGAAGGACGGCGGGGAGGACGCGCCCAACGGCGACATCGTCGTCTTTAACGACAAGATCCAGCAGCGGTGCGGCAGGCGGCCCCTCCAGTACATTCTGGGCCAGTGGCCGTTTATGGGCCTGACCCTGGAGGTAGGCGAAGGCGTGCTGGTCCCGCGGGAGGATACCGAGGTGCTGGTACGGGTGGCAGACGAAAACCTGCGGGGCAGAAGCAAGCTGAAGGTGCTGGACCTTTGTGCCGGCGCCGGCGCGGTGGGGCTGGGGCTTTCGTCCCTGATGCCCAATGCGGAGGTGACCTGTGTAGAGCTGTACGACGAGGCGCTGCGCTTCCTGAAGCGGAATATCCAGCGGAATGAAGGCATTGCCGCCGCCAGTGTGGTGCAGGCCGACGTGCTGGAGCCGCCGGCGGACGGTGTGTTTCAGCCGGTGGATGTGATCCTCTCCAACCCGCCTTACGTTGCCACGGCGGAGTTGGAAACCCTGCAGGAAGAAGTGCGGCGGGAGCCGCGCCAGGCGCTGGACGGCGGCGCGGACGGGCTGCTGTTTTATCGGGCAATTGCGGCGCATTGGCTGCCGCTGCTCAAGCCCGGCGGCCTGGTCGCCGTGGAGGTAGGCGAGGGGCAGTCCCGCCAGGTGGGGGAACTGCTCCAGGCTGCCGGTGTGGAGCAGCTCCGCTATGCCCAGGACTTCAACGGGATCGAACGGGTCGTTTTTGGGACAGCAAAGCAATAGAGAAAACAAATGTTCGAAATTTTTGGAAAATCCCTTGATTTTTACAAGGGATTTCTTTATAATAAAGCCAGTAGAAAATGAATCAGATGCGGAGGAACGAGCATGGCACTGGATAAAGCAAAGGCGCTGGAAACAGCGGTTGCGCAAATTGAAAAGCAGTTTGGCAAGGGCGCGGTGATGCGCCTGGGGCAGAATCAGGCGATGAATGTGGAGGCGATCTCCACAGGGTCGTTCTGTCTCGATTTGGCTCTGGGGATCGGCGGCCTGCCGCGGGGCAGAATCGTGGAGATTTATGGGCCGGAATCCTCCGGTAAAACAACGCTGGCCCTCCACTGCATTGCCCAGGGGCAGAAAAACGGGGGCAACGCCGCGTTTATCGACGTTGAGCACGCCTTGGACCCTGTCTATGCCCGCGCCCTGGGAGTGGATGTGGACGAGCTGCTGGTTTCGCAGCCGGACACCGGCGAGCAGGCGCTGGAGATCACCGAGGCGCTGGTGCGCTCCGGCGCCATCGACGTGATCGTGGTGGATTCGGTGG
>CAZFHQ010000172.1:0-1840 GCA_964519325.1 uncultured Clostridium sp. | reverse complement strand
ATGCAGAAAGGTGTCCACATATTCGCAGGCCTCGCAAACGATCGTTTCGGAATGTCCTACCCGGGCGTTGCTGTTGATGAGCGGCAGCCGCCCGCCGATGATGGCGGAGGGGTCTTTACCGCCGGTGATGAGCACCTGGGTGATCATTGCTGTTGTGGTGGTTTTGCCGTGCGTGCCGGAAACAGCCACCGCGTTTTCATAGCGCTGGGTCAGCAGGCCGAGCATGACCGCCCGCTCAATGATCGGGATGTGTTTCGCCTTGGCCGCCATCAGCTCCGGATTATCCTGCTTAACAGCGGCGGTATAGACGACCGCTTCCGCGTCGCCGATATTTTCGGCGGCGTGTCCCAGGGTCACAGGGATGCCGCAGCTTCGCACGCGGTTCAGGTTTTCTGACTCGTTGGCGTCGGAGCCAGTGATCAGGAAGCCTTTGTTGTGCAGGATTTCGGCAATGGGACACATGCCGGAGCCGCCAATGCCGACAAAGTGCAGCCGCTTTACACGGTCCAATATATCTTGTACCATCATGATGATTGCTCCTTCAAGAAGAAAATGACAATTTTACTTCTTTATTATAGCATAAAACGATGTGAAATAAACAGAGGAACGGAAAATTTAAAAAATTTTCACAACCAGTGCCACAGCCGCCGTGCCTCCGGCGGCGTTTTGTTTTCCGGCTTGTAGCAGGCGGAATCAATGCACATTCTCTGCGAAAAAGCCATATGATAGCATAAATCACAGCGGGCGCTGTGGTGAAGCATACAGCGGCAGGGACACGCCGCGCGGGAGAACGAGGGAGGGCTTTTTTCAATGAAGCGGATCGGGCAAATTGCAGTTTGCGGCGGCGATGACAGGCAGCGGTATGTGGCGCAGGCGCTTTTCCAGGCGGGGTTTCCCGTGCTGACATGGGGCGTGCCGGGGTTGGAGCCAGGCGGCGGGATCCCGTCGCTGCCTATGGAAACGCTGCTCCGGCAATGCGACTGCTTTGTGCTTCCGCTGCCTGTCACAGCGGATGGCAAGACCCTGTTCGCGCCCCACAGCGAAGCGCCGCTCCCCCTGACCTTGGGGCTGGCGGAGCAGCTGCGGGGGAAGCTGGTGTTTGCGGGGCTGGCGGAGCGGCTGCTCCAGGCCGACCCCCGCTGGGAAGCCGTGGGCTGCCTGGACTATTCCAAAGAGGAGGGGTTTGCGATCCGCAACGCCTTCCCCACGGTGGAGGGGGCGCTGGCCGTTGCCATAGGCGCTTCGGACCGCACCCTGCGGGGCAGCAAATGCCTGGTCACGGGGTTCGGACGGATCGGGCAGGTCCTGTGCAGGAGCCTGACGGATCTGGGCGCCTGGGTTTCCGCGGCGGCCCGACGGCAGGACGCCCTGACCTGGATCGCCTGCAGCGGGTATCAGCCTGTGCCCCTTGCCGCGTTTTCGCAAATCAAGCAGTTCCATTATGATTTTATCTTTAATACCGTGCCTGCCATGGTGTTTCCGGCAGAGGTGCTGGGGCGTGTTCCAAGCGGCTGCGTCGCGGTAGAGCTGGCCTCCGCGCCGTGGGGCTTTGACTTTGCGGCGGCCCAGCGGCTTTCAAAAAAGGTCGTGAAGGCGCCGGCGCTGCCGGGGCGGTTTTCACCGCGCACCGCGGGAGAAATCATCAAAGATACGATCTTGACCATGATAGAGGAGTGATGGCTTTGAAACAACTAAGGGTTGGCTTTGCAATGTGCGGTTCCTTCTGCACCTTCCGGCCGGCAGTGGAGCAGCTGGAGCAGCTGGTGGCCTCCGGCTGCGAGGTGCTGCCGGTGATGTCCAAAACGGCATATGAATCAGACACCCGCTTTGGACAGGCGGC
>CAZFHQ010000171.1:0-1941 GCA_964519325.1 uncultured Clostridium sp. | reverse complement strand
TGGCTGCCCCAGCCGATCTCCTTCTGGTCGCCCTTGATGTCCTCGATCCGATCCAGATGCTCCCGCTCCTTGATCTCCATCAGCTTGGAGGCCAGCATCTTCATGGCGACCTCGCGGTTCTGGTGCTGGCTCCGCTCCACCTGGCAGGAGACAACGATATTGGTGGGGATGTGGGTAATCCGCACCGCAGAGGAGGTCTTGTTGACCTTTTGGCCGCCGGCGCCGCTGGCGCGGTAATAGTCGATCTTCAGGTCGTCGGGATTGATGTCCACCTGGATGTTGTCATCAATCTCCGGCATCACCTCCAGGGAAGAAAAGGAGGTGTGGCGGCGGCCGGAGGCGTCAAAGGGAGAAACACGCACCAGGCGGTGGACGCCGGACTCGCCCTTGAGGAACCCGTAAGCGTTGACGCCCTCGATGAGGACACAGGCGCTCTTTAGTCCGGCTTCCTCGCCGTCCAGATAATCCAGCGTCTTTACATTGTAGCCGTGGCGCTCACCCCAGCGGCAGTACATCCGGTAGAGCATTTCCGCCCAATCCTGGGCCTCGGTGCCGCCCGCCCCCGCGTGGAAGGTCAGGATCGCGTTGTTCTGGTCATATTCTCCGCTGAGCAGCGTCGTCAGGCGCTGAGTCTCCAGCTCCTTTTGAAAGCGGTGGTAATCTTCCTGGGCGTCCGGCAGCAAGGAGAGGTCCTCCTCCTCGTCCGCCAGCTCGATCAGCGTCAGCGTGTCCTCATACAGCGCCCGCAGCGCTTCATAGGCCGCAATCTTGTTTTTCAGGGCGCTGGTTTGGCGCAGCACTTTTTTGGAGTTTTCCATGTCATCCCAAAAGCCCGGCGCGGCGGCCTGGGCTTCCAGCCGATCCACTTCCTCGCGCATCCCTTCCAGGTCCAGCGCCTCCGCCAGGTCGGTCAGGTCTGGCTCCAGACCGGTCAGGGCCAGCTTCAGTTCTTCAAATTGCAGCATCGTATCATCCTCTGTCTTTTCAAAAATTTATCGGAATCAAAACGGATACAAGAGATTCCGGCATTTTGCCTTTGTTCCGCGGCCCTTTGCGCAGCCGCCGGCGGCCGCAGAGCTAACTTCTCTATTATAATGTACTTTTGCCCGCTTGTAAAGAACCCGCAAACAAGATGACGGTTTTTTAGGAGGGTTTGAAAAAAATCTGCGATATTTCCTTGCAGTTTCTGTAAAAGTCCGGTACAATAGAGCAAAGCATGAATGATTTCTGCAAAAAGAAAGGATACGCTTATGAAGAATTATACAGGCCTGAAATGTCCCGTTTGCGGCAAGGTCTTTACCGAACAGGATGAGGATATCGTAGTTTGTCCGGAGTGCGGCGCGCCGCACCACCGGGAGTGTTACAATGCCAACGGCAAATGCGGCTGTGCGGAGCAGCACGGTACCGACCAGGCGTGGGATAAGCAGACCCATACCACGGAGCGGCAAATACCCTGCCCCCACTGCCAAAAGATGAATGCGGAAAACGCCGTATTCTGCTCCTACTGCGGCAAGCCGATGAGCCAGACGCAGGCGCCGCCCAACCAGCCGCCCTATGGAAACCCCTTTTACGGCAGGCCCGGCGGCCCCAACGGCAGCGTTTACGCGGTGGACCCCCTGGCCGGACTGGACCCGGAGGAAGATTATGGCGGCGTGACCGCCAAGGAAGTTTCCAAGGTGGTGCGGGTCAACCTGCGCTACTATTTGAATGTATTTGTCCGGATCAAAACGCTGAACAAGTGCCGCTTTAACTTTATGGCGTTCCTGCTGGGCGGCATTTGGATGCTCTACCGCAAGCAATACAAAACAGGCGCCATTTTCACCGGCATCCACATCCTGCTGACCGTTGCGTCCACAGTGGTCAGCCTGCTATGCACCGCGCCGATCCTGGACGGCATTTACGCGGATCTGGGCATCACCTCCAGCACAACCATGACCGAAG
>CAZFHQ010000170.1:0-2024 GCA_964519325.1 uncultured Clostridium sp. | reverse complement strand
CCCGGATAACCCAGACGAACCCGATAACCCGGATAACCCCGATAACCCGGATAACCCAGACAATCCCGATAACCCGGATAACCCTGACAATCCGGATAACCCGGACGATTCAGACAACCCTGACGATCCCGATAACCCGGACGAACCCGACACCCCAGGCTCTAACCTGCCACAGACCGGTCAGCTTTGGTGGCCTGTTTGGGCGCTCACCGCGGCGGGCCTGCTCCTGGTAGCGGCCGGCCTGGTGCTGAAAGCGAGACACAGAGGGAAACATGGGAAAAAGTAAATGGTTTGTGATTGGAGGGCTGCTGCTCCTTGCGGCAGCTCTCTGCATTGTCGGATATAACCTTTGGGATAATCACCGGGCCGCTGAAAGTGTGGAACAGATTTTACAGGAAATGTCATCTGCTGAAGCAACTGGCAGCGCGGGGGACGATGCGGTGGCAACACAGAGCGGCGCCGATGATGCCACGATGGAGCTGGTAATCGACGGGGAGAGATATCTTGGCAAGCTGGAAATCCCATCGCTGGGGCTGGTCCTGCCGGTCATGAGCGAATGGAGTTACCCGAATTTGAAAATCGCCCCGTGCCGTTACAGTGGCGCTGTTGCTTCGGATGATTTGATCATTGCCGGGCATAACTACGACGCGCATTTTGGCAAACTCAGCAGGTTAACGGCGGCGGACGAGGTAATCTTTACCGACGCGGCGGGGCATGCTTTTTCGTATGCCGTGTCCGCTGTCGAACGGCTCGACCCCGATGACGTGGAAGCAATGGAAAGCGGCGGCTGGGATTTGACGCTGTTCACTTGCACACCAGGCGGTGCAGCACGGGTGACTGTCCGCTGTGTGCGTGCGGATGGGTAAGCATGAAATTTTATGCTGGACTATAATCCTAAGACAAAATCAGCAATGGCCGTAAGGCCGCCTGCCTGCGGGCGAACGCGCAGTGGATAAAACCAGTTTCCACTCTTTTTCTTAAATCTGACACAGCCTTCCTTTGGAACAGGAGGGCTGTGTTTTTTTGCGTTTTTATGAAATTGCAATCGAGATTTCCGCGCAAATTTAAACAAAAAAAGAACCAGCCTCTTTCTTACAGGCTGGCCTGAAAATGAAATCAACACCGGCTGCCGGACAAGCAGCCTTCCATCAAATGAGAGCGTGTGGGAAACCTGATTGCAGTCAGGCCAGAACTTTCATCCCTGTGTTCTGGTATCAGTATACCCATTTGCTTTTTGCCATGCAACTTTTTATCGACCAACTTTTCTCATTAACCGCTTCTTGAGAAAAGTTAATCATTTTGGCCCGTAAAATGAAAAACCGCCGTGCCGAACTTTCCCAGTATCGGCAGCGGCAGGATCAATGCTCCGATGCTTTTTGGGAGCCGCTCCGCACCTGGTATTTGCACAGCATGGAGAGGATGTCCTCCAGCACAAGACACAGATCCTCGATGGCCTGCCGGTCGTGTGTCTTTACCGCTTCAATGCAGCCGGAGACGAAACGGTGGCTGAGCGGTTCCGCGAGCCGGCGGCTTTCGGTGGCGGAAAAGCCATGCTGCCGAAGCCGTTCGGTGTAGACCGCCTTGGCCAGGCGCTGCCACTTGTCAAAAAACAGCGGGTCGGCGCCGTTCAGCGCCAGGCAAGTCACCAACGTTTCGTTTTGAATCAGGAAGGCAGCGGTATAGGCGGCGGCTGCTTTGGCGGAACGGTTGGCCAGCCGGACAATGTTCTCCTGCTTGCTGTGGATCGGCTTGTTGTTGGGCGAGAGCACCAGTGTCGGGGACTGAAGCTCCATGGAATGGACCAGATCCTGAGAGAGGGCGTGCCACAACAGCGAGATGTTTTGGAAATATTTGTAAAAACCGCTGTGGCTGATCCCAGCCTCCCTGCGGATCATTTCTACAGAGAGCTTCTGATATGGGACTGTTTGGATCAGATTCAAGCGCTTTCTTAATTTTCAAAATCGTTGGAGAGATTGGCCCTGGCGCTGATGAGCTTGCAAAAGCGGGCGATGATTCCTGGGATA
>CAZFHQ010000169.1:0-2027 GCA_964519325.1 uncultured Clostridium sp. | reverse complement strand
CCCACAAGGCAAAGGTGTATATTGCCACAGCCCAGCCCCAGACGTTCCGCGACGCTTCGGCCATTGTTTCCCGCCTGGCTTACGCCAACGAGGTGGAGATCGGCGACAGCTTTGACATGGACGGCGCGGTGACCATCGTCACCGACGACGCCACGGTGTATATCCCCATGGACGAGCTGGTGGACAAGAAAGCGGAGATCGCCCGCCTGACAAAGGAACTGGGACAAGCGCAGAAGCAGCTGGCCCAGTGCGTTGGCAAGCTGAACAACCAGGGCTTCCTGAACAAGGCGCCGGCCAATGTCGTCGAGGGCGTCCAGCAGGAGCGCGCCAGATTGACCGACCGCATCGCGCTGATCGAATCCAGCCTGGCGGCGCTGCAATAAAACGCTAATAAAAATATAGCGATATAAAATTAATAGCGCTCAGTTATTTATAGTAAAATGAAACGTGTTCGTCCACCTTTGCAAAGGCGGGCGAAACTTTTGCTTACGCGCCAAGGAGGCGGATCTCTTGACACAGCCTGAATTGCTCCATCGCTTATCAGCGTGCAAAACATGGAAAACCGACCTGCGCCCCATGCGCCGGCTGGCGGAAAAGCTGGGCAATCCCCAGGACAGCCTGCGCTTTGTCCATGTGGCGGGTACTAACGGGAAAGGCTCCGTCTGCGCTATGCTGGCCGCTGTACTCCAGGCGGCCGGATACCGCACCGGCCGGTTTGTTTCCCCTTATATTTTAGAGTTTCGGGAGCGCATCCAAATCAATGGCGAGATGATTCCGGAGGCGGACCTGTGCAGGATTGGGGCATCGGTACTGGAGAAAGTGAAAGCGTTGGAGCGGGAGGGTGTTTACCCCACGGAGTTTGACGTGGTGACGATGATTGGCTTTGTGTGGTTTGCCGAGCAGAACTGTGAGATCGTCGTGCTGGAGGTTGGCGTCGGCGGCAGGATTGATTCTACCAATATCATCGCTCCGGAATCCGTAGCGGCATCGGCCATCACGTCCATTTCCCTCGACCATACGTCGATCCTGGGGGATACAGTGGCAGAGATCGCCGCCGAAAAAGCCGGAATCCTGAAAGAAAACGGCGTTACCGTGGTGGGCGGTTCCATTGCGGGGGAAGCGCTTCACACTATAGAAAAAATAGCGCTACAAAAAAAGAATCGGGTGATCGCCGCGCCGGCAGACTCTCTGCAATTGCGGCGCAGCGGCGCGGATGGTTTGACCTTCTCCTTTGCGAAACAGACGTACACCCTGCCGCTGCCGGGGCTGTATCAGTTAGAGAACGCGGCGGTTGCCCTGGCTGTGATGGATGTTCTGCGGGCGCAGGGCTGGCACATTCCCGCTCAGGCCGTTGCCCGCGGGCTGGCGCAGGCGCGGTTTCCGGCGCGCATGGAGCTGGTGGGGCGGTCGCCGCTGTTCTGGCTGGACGGCGCCCATAACCCGGAGGGCGTTGCCGCGCTGCTGCGCTCGCTGGAGGCGCTGGCCCCCGGCAAAAAACGGGTGTGCGTCAACGGCATGATGCGGGACAAAAACTGCGACGGGGCGGTGGCGCTGCTCGCGCCGGCGTTCGATCATGCCGTCACCGTCACGGTGGAAAACCCCCGCGCCATGCAGGCGCAGGCCCTTGCCAGCCTGTGGCGGGCGCACGGAACTCCGGCGGAAACAGCGGCCGACATGCAGTCGGCCGTCCGGCGGGCAGCCGCCCTTGCCGGGGAGGCAGGCGCGGTGGTCTGCTGCGGCTCGCTGTTCCTCTGCGCCCAGCTGCGGCCCCACGCGCTGGCGTTTTTTGGGGCAGATCCAGAAAAATAAAGCCGGCCGACCGGTTTCAACAGAATCCGCATTCAAAATCCTTTATCGTTAGAAGAAACGGTAAGGGATTTTTTCTTTGCGAAAAAACAAAAGGAGGCAATGGCATGGGCGTAACATTCGAGCTGCAGGGGGACAAGCTGAAGGCGCTGCTCAGCGGCGAGATCGACCACCACAACAGCGCGGGGCTGCGGGAGGCCATCGACGGCCTCCCGGAACGG
>CAZFHQ010000168.1:0-2166 GCA_964519325.1 uncultured Clostridium sp. | reverse complement strand
GCGCCGATAATGCAGTCGCCCGGGCCAACAATGCCCTGCTCCGGCAGCAGCGCGTGCTCCACGCCCATGCTGCCCACGTCATAAAAGTGCTTGATGTCATACTGATCCGCAAAATTCCGCACCTGGCGGCATTGCTCCGCCGCCTTAATGTCCTTGTTCGGCGTAAAGTGGTCCATCACCAGCGCGATGTTATCCTTGCTGAACACGGACGACGCGCCGATCTTCTCAAACTCATTGATGGCCACCGGGCTGGTGATGTCGTTGCCGAGCACCAGGTCCAGCTTCGCCTCGATGAGCTGCCCCGCTGTCACGCTGTCTAATCCGGCGTGTGCCGCGAGGATCTTCTGTGTCATCGTCATTCCCATAGTGAATCCCTCCAAAATCATAAGCCGGGCCAAGCACCCGCCTGTTGTCATATCAATACAGTTTAAATTATACGGGGTTTCGCGAGAAAATGCAAGGTTTTCCTGGACGGTCCGGCGGGCGTTTGTTTTTGCCTGCGCAGGCCCGTTGCCGCGCGGCGCTGCCGCCAAAAAAGAACCGCCCTGCCGGAACTCCGGCAAAACGGTTCTTGTGTCAGCGCAAAATCACATTAGATTGCTGCCGCCTTATTTGGATGCCTCATACACTGCAACAGCGCAGGCCACGGTCGCGCCAACCATCGGGTTGTTGCCCATACCGATCAGGCCCATCATCTCAACGTGTGCCGGAACAGAGGAGGAACCGGCAAACTGCGCGTCGCCATGCATACGGCCCATGGAGTCTGTCAGACCATAGGAAGCAGGGCCGGCCGCCATGTTATCCGGGTGCAGGGTACGGCCTGTGCCGCCGCCGGACGCCACGGAGAAGTATTTTTTGCCGTTCTCAATGGCCCACTTCTTGTAGGTGCCTGCTACCAGGTGCTGGAATCTTGTCGGGTTGGTGGAGTTGCCGGTGATGGAAACATCCACACCCTCGTGCTTCATGATCGCCACGCCTTCCAGAACGTCGTTGGCGCCGTAGCACTTGACCTTCGCCCGCTCGCCGTCGGAGAACGCTTTCTCCTCTACGATCTTCAGCTCGCCGGTATAGAAGTCAAAATCAGTCGCCACATAAGTAAAGCCGTTGATTCTGGAAATGATGTAAGCGGCGTCTTTGCCCAGGCCGTTCAGGATTACGCGGAGCGGGTTTTTCCGCGCCTTGTTGGCGGTTCTGGCGATGCCGATGGCGCCCTCAGCGGCCGCGAAGGACTCGTGGCCCGCCAGGAACGCGAAACATTCTGTCTCGTCACGGAGGAGCATTGCGCCCAGGTTGCCGTGGCCCTGGCCTACGTTCCGCTGCTCTGCTACCGAGCCGGGAATGCAGAACGCCTCCAGGCCGATGCCGATGGCCTCTGCGGCCTCCGCCGCGGATGCTACGCCCTTTTTCAGCGCGACAGCGCAGCCCAGGGTGTAGGCCCAGCTGGCGTTCTCAAAGGCGATTGGCTGCACGCCTTTTACGATCGCGTCCGGATCAAAGCCCTTGCTGAGGCACAGCTCCCGGGCCGCCTCCAGGCTTGCGATGCCGTACGCGCTGAGACATTTCTCAATTTTGCCCATTCTTCTCTCTTTGCCTTCAAACATTACGTCGTTTGCCATGGTGTGTTCCCCCTCTCTTATTCTTCTCTTGGGTCAATGTACTTGGCGGCGCCGTCATAGCGGCCGTACTGACCAATATTCTTCTCATAGGCTTCGTTTGGAGAGACGCCGTGGCGGATGTCCTCCAGCATTTTGCCCAGGCGGACAAACTTGTAGCCGATGACCTCGTCGTTTTCATCCAGCGCGGTGGAAAGCACATAGCCCTCCGCCATCTCCATGTAGCGCACTCCCTTCGCCTTGGTGCTATACATGGTGCCAACCTGGCTGCGCAGGCCCTTGCCCAGATCCTCCAGGCCGGCGCCGATGGGCAGGCCGTCCTCAGAGAACGCGGTCTGGCTGCGGCCGTAGGCCAGCTGTTGGAACAGCTCGCGCATGGCAACGTTGATCGCGTCGCACACCAGGTCGGTGTTCAAACATTCCAAAAGGGTCTTGCCCGGCAGGATCTCCGCCGCCATTGCTGCGGAGTGGGTCATGCCGGAGCAGCCGACTGTCTCGATCAGCGCTTCCTCTACAATGCCGTTTTTCACATTCAGGGTCAGCTTGCAGGTAC
>CAZFHQ010000167.1:0-2225 GCA_964519325.1 uncultured Clostridium sp. | reverse complement strand
GACTGGTACAACGGCGGCATGGAGCACACCACGCTTCACCTGCTGTATAGCCGGTTCTGGAACAAGTTCCTCTATGACATTGGCGTGGCGCCTACGCCTGAGCCTTATGCCAAGCGGACCAGCCACGGCATGATCCTGGGCGAAAACGGCGAAAAGATGAGCAAGTCCAGAGGCAACGTGGTCAATCCGGACGACATCGTCAACGAGTACGGCGCCGACACCATGCGGCTGTATGAGATGTTCATTGGCGACTTTGAAAAAGCCGCCCCATGGAGTACCTCCGGCATCAAGGGCTGCCGCCGGTTCCTGGAGCGCTACTGGAATTTGCAGGACATCCTCAACAATGACAAGGGCATCCGCAAGGAGTTGGAGGTACCCTTCCACAAGACCATCAAGAAGGTTGGGGAGGATATCGAGCATCTGAAGTTCAACACCGCCATTGCCGCATTGATGGCATTGATGAACGACATCTACGATGCTGGTTCCATCACACGGGACGAGCTGGCAGTGGTAACTACCCTGCTCAACGTGTTTGCCCCTCATATTGCCGAGGAAGTATGGGAGGCCCAGAAGCTGGGTGACGGCATGGTTTGCACCCAGCCGTGGCCAAGCTATGAGGAAAGCAAGTGCGTGGAGTCCACGGTAGAGATCGTGGCGCAGGTCAACGGCAAAGTGCGCAGCCGCCTTCAGGTGCCGCTGGATATCACCGCGCCGGAAGCGATTGCCCTGGCCAAGGCAGACGGGAAGATTGCCGCTGAGATCGGCGGCAAGCAGCTTATCAAGGAGCTGTATGTCCCTGGCCGCCTGGTCAATCTTGTCGTGAAAAAATAACGGCTTGCCCGCGGGATAGACGATCCGTCTGTCCCGTGTTTTTGCGGAGAGGGGGAGCGGATGAAGCAGCAAAGGAAGCCGGAACGGTATCAAATGTCGGAGTCTTTCCTGGTTGGCGGGCTGTTGGCGGTGGTCGGCGGCTATCTGGACGCCTACACTTACCTGTGCCGCGGCGAGGTATTCGCCAACGCGCAAACAGGCAACATTGTGTTTCTGGGGTTCAGCATTGTGGAGCAAAACTGGATTGCGGTGCTGCACTATGTGAGTATGATCGGCGCGTTTATTCTGGGCGTGATCGTGTCGGACATGGTGGAGCATATGCTCAAGTCCTCCTCGCTGATCCACTGGCGGCAGATCGTCGTTTTTCTGGAAGCCTGCCTGCTGGCGGCGGTCGCCTTTCTCCCCAGCGGGGAAATGGATCTGCTGGTCAACGCCATGATCTCGTTTGTCTGTGCCATGCAGGTGGAGTGCTTCCGAAAAATTCGGGGCATCGCTGCGGCGACCACCATGTGTACCGGCAATCTGCGCAGCGGCACCGAGCAGCTTTACGGCTATTTTAAAACAAGGGAAAAACGGGCGCTGCGCAAGTGCCTGAAATATTACGGCGTGATCTTCCTGTTTGTTGTCGGCGTGGTGCTTGGCTCCGCGCTGACAAACTGGTGCGGGGAGATGTCGTCCCTGTTTTCCTGCGGGCTGCTGGCCATAGTGTTTGGGCTGCTGTTTGTCAAAGACAGAAGGATTCCGTAAGCATAGAAAAAGCGTCCTTGCATCAAAGTGCAGGACGCTTTTTTTAGTTCAGGCTTTCATGGAGCGGGGCTTTTTTTCCGGCGCGCCAACGCTGTGCCGACGCAGTTGGCGTTCTGTTCACCTTACGCGTCGCCAAAGCCAATGCCGATGTCCCTGGCATATTGGATCAGATCCAGATCCAGCGGTACGGATTTCAGCTTGCCGGCCACTTCTTCCAGTGGAACGGAAATGATGGCGTTGTTGCGCAGCGCTACCATGCGGCCGTATTCCTCATTCATAATCAGCCGTGCCGCCGCCGCGCCAAAGCGTGTGGCCAGGACCCGGTCGGTAGGGCAGGGCTCGCCGCCCCGCTGAAAATGCCCCGGCACGGTGACACGGACTTCCTTGCCGGTGTTCTCCCGGATGTCGTTGGCAATGCTGTAGGAAATGGCCGGAAAAGCCATGGCTTCCCGCTTGGCCTTCAGTTCCTTTTTTGTGAGGGCGGCGTCCTCCTTTGAGATGGCGCCCTCTGCCACTGCCAGAATGGAGAAATGCTTGCCCTGGTCTTCCCGGCGCGTGATCGTCTCGATGACGGCATCCAGGCTGTAGGGGATCTCCGGCAGGAGAATGATGTCCGCGCCGGAGGCCACGCCTGCATACAGGGGCAG
>CAZFHQ010000166.1:0-2257 GCA_964519325.1 uncultured Clostridium sp. | reverse complement strand
CGGCGTTATGACAAAGGTCATCGAGCGCAACACCACCATCCCGACCAAGAAGAGCCAGATCTTCTCCACAGCGGCCGACGGCCAGACCTCCGTTGAGGTCAACGTGCTCCAGGGCGAGCGTGAGTTTGCCCGCGACAACAAGCAGCTTGGCCTGTTCAAGCTGGACGGCATCGCGCCGGCACCAAGAGGCATCCCACAGATCGAGGTCACCTTTGACATTGACGCCAACGGCATTGTAAACGTTTCCGCCAAGGATAAGGGTACCGGCAAATCCCAGCACATCACCATCTCGAACAGCACCAGCATGAGCAAGGAAGACGTAGAGCGCGCGGTGCAGGAGGCGGAAAAGTTCGCTGAGGAAGACAAGAAGCGCCGCGAGGCCGTCGACGCCAAGAACGAGGCGGAGAACCTGGTTTATGCGGCAGAGAAGCTGGTGGCTGACAGCGGCGATAAGATCGACGAGGCCGACAAGACCGAGCTGAACCAGAAGATCACCACCCTGAAGGAAGCCATCAGCGGCGACAACATTGATACGATGAACCTTGCCAAGGAAGACCTGCAAAAGAAGGTCTATGCCATCTCCGAAAAGCTGTATCAGGCAGCGCAGGCAGCGGCGCCCCAGGGCGAGCCGCAGCAGCCTGCCCAGGAGGACAGCGACGGCAACACCGTGTATGACGCGGAATACAAGGACGTTGACGGGGACGGCCAAAACAAATAAGAACGCCCCGCGGCTTGCAAGAGAAATGCGGAAAGCCTGTAAAAGCGCCGATTTTTGCCGAATCTATTGACTTTATGGGACTTTTCCTCTATGATAATACAAGGGAATTGTGTCCAAATCTTACAGATTAAGACGGAGGGTGGTCTGGGACCGCCCTTCGGTTCCGTTGCAGGAGTGATTGAGAATTGTCTGAGAAGAGAGACTACTATGAAGTGATGGGGGTGCCGAAGAACGCATCCGAAGATGAAATTAAAAAGGCATACCGCAAGCTGGCAAAGCAGTATCATCCGGACCTGAACCCCGGCGATAAAACAGCGGAGGCAAAATTCAAGGAACTGAACGAGGCTTATGAGGTGCTGTCTGACCCTGACAAAAAGGCGCGCTACGATCAGTTTGGCCATGCGGGGGTAGACCCGAACTTTGGCGGCGGCGCCGGCGGCGGCAGCCCCTTCCAGGGGGATTTCGATTTCGGCGATATTTTCAGCAGCGTGTTTGGCGGCGGCTTTGGCGGCTTTGGCGGGCGGCAGCAGAACCCCAACGCCCCCCGCCGCGGCAGCGACTGCGAGGCGTATCTTGAGATCACCTTTGAGGAGGCGGCCAAGGGCTGCAAAAAGTCCGTTTCCTACAACCGTGTGGAGGATTGCCCGGACTGCCACGGCTCCGGCGCCAAAAAAGGCACCGCCCCCGTCACCTGCTCAGCCTGCGGCGGCACCGGACGGGTGCGGGTGAACCAGCGCACACCCTTTGGCGTAGTGCAGACCCAGCGCAGCTGCGACAAGTGCAAGGGCAAGGGCAAGATCATTGAAAGCCCCTGCAAAAGCTGCGGCGGCAGCGGCAAGCAGCGCAGGCAAAAGACCCTGGAGATCAACGTGCCGGCAGGCGTGGCGGACGACCAGCTGCTGAAGGTGACCGGCCAGGGCAACGCCGGCATGAACGGCGGCCCCGCCGGCGACCTGCTGCTGAGCATCCGTGTCAAGAGCCACCCGATCTTTGACCGCAGAGGCAACGATATTTGGTGCGAGCTGCCCATTACCTTTACCCAGGCGGCCCTTGGCGCGGACGTCACGGTGCCTACCCTGGACGGCGACGTTACCTACTATGTTCACGAAGGGACCCAGCCGGGCGATGTGTTTAAGCTGAAGAACCGCGGCGTGGAGAACCTGAACGGCAGAGGCCGCGGCGACCAGTTTGTGCGGGTGACCATCGAGGTGCCGAAGAACCTTTCCAAGGAGCAGAAAGAGCTGCTGGAGAAGTTCGACAATACCGCGACCGATAAGAATTATCAAAAGCGGAAATCGTTCCGGGAAAAATGGTTTAAAAGCAAAAAATAACCGGCAAACGCTATGCGCGGCGCGGGGATAGGGGCATGGAAGCTCCTTGTGTCTCGCCGCAAAGCTGTACGGAAAAATAGAGAAAAGCCTGCTCCGCTGCGGAGCGGGCTTTTTTGTGCTTTGCGGGCAGAAAAAACCCTCCCCGGCGTCACCGGAGAGGGCTTTCTTTCTTATGGTTATCAGAAATCGTTAGTTGTTTCTGCCGCAG
>CAZFHQ010000165.1:0-2337 GCA_964519325.1 uncultured Clostridium sp. | reverse complement strand
AATGCCCAGCTCCACCACCTTGGGGTCGACCATCAGCAGCTTGACCTCGTCGGGCCTGGCCTTATACAGCAAACTGATAATCAGCGCGTTGATGCACACCGATTTACCGGAACCGGTGGCGCCGGCGATCAGCATATGAGGCATTTTGGCCAGGTCTGCCAGCATGATCTTGCCGGAAATATCCCGGCCCAGCGCGACCGTCAATTTGCTCTTGGCGTTCTGAAAGGCGGCCGATTCGACCAGTTCCCGCATTTTCACAACGCTGACCGTTTTGTTCGGCACCTCCACGCCTACGGCCGCCTTGCCAGGGATCGGCGCTTCGATGCGCACACCGGTTGCCGCCAGGTTCATGGCGATGTCGTCGGCCAGGTTGGTGATTTTGCTGATCTTCACGCCTGCCGCCGGCTGTAATTCATACCGGGTGACGGCAGGGCCGCGGCTGATGTCGAGGATGCGGGTCTGCACGCCGAAGCTCTTGAGCACATCCACCAGCTTTTGCCCGTTGACCTGAAGCTCCATGGTGATGTCGTCCTGATTGGCTGCTTTGCCGGATTTCAGCAAATCAATGGGCGGGAAACGGTATGTTTCTTTTTCTGAGCGGGCGGGCTGCTCCGCCGCCGCTGCCGCCTCCAGCTCCTGGGTCTGGCTCTCCTGCATTTTTTTCACAAAGGCTGCCGCAGCTGCCGCCGCGCCCGCGTCCTCCAGCTCCTCCGCCGGAACGGTTCGCACCACAGGGGCTTCCTGCTGCGGCGTCTCGTCCTCCGGTTCCGTGTCAACGCCAGGCTCCGGCGGCGCTTCTTCCTCATAAGGCAGGTTGAAGGCCCGGTGCAGGTTGTCCAGCTTTTGCTTGGAGCGGGCGCGCTGCTCCGCCTCCCGGTCCTCGCCGTCCAGGGCAATATCAATCTCGTCCTCCTTGCCGATGTCCAGCGGCGTCCCGTCGTTTTCACGCTGTGCGGCGGCGCGCTTCTCCTCCCGGCGCTCCTTCACTGTGTCCTTAGCGCTGGAAATGCCGTCCGCCACCTTTTTTGTCGGCTTGGCAACAGCCCGGAACACCTGCATCAGCGTGGTGCCGGTGAGCAGCATGACAGAGACACAGACGGCCACGATCGACACCACCTTCGCGCCGGTGACGCCCATCAGCGCCACAAACGGGATGCCGATCAGCCCGCTGAACAGGCCGGCGCTTTTGGCTTCAACGCCCAGCAGATACAGCTGGCCCAGGTTGTTGAAAAAGTTCTGCCCGTGCTGGGCGTCGCCATGCTGGAAAATATAGGCGATAGCGCAGGCCAAGGCCACCGTGACGAAAATCAGCACCATCCTGCCCACTGTGCGGGGGCGGGAGGTTTTCCCAATGGCAATGGTCACAGCGATATAGCCCAGCAGCACCGGCACAACGATGCTGAGATAACCGAACAGGCCCAGGATAAAATCGTGGACCCACATCCAGACCGACTCGCCCTTAATAAAAACAAGGAACAGCAGAACGATCGCCGCCGCAAATAAAATGATCGCGGTGATCTGGTTCCGGCGGCGCATCGCTTCCACATCTCTCGGCCTGGCTGTAGAGGCGCGGGAGGAGCGGGCGGCCTTCTTCGCCGGCTTCTTTTTTGCTGTTTTGCCCGTGTGTTTTCCTGCCAATATGTATCACCTTTCCGTTTCCTCTCCAAACCGCGCGGGGCGCGCGGCGAGTTATGTAAAGCACAGCGGTCATGCCGCTGCTGCGGTTGTTCTAAGTTCCAAAACACGTTGTCTTTGCGGGTTCCGTTTTCACCCGCGGCGGCCTTGCTGCGTTGGCGGGGTATGCAAACGGCCGCCCACAGCGCATCACCGTGCGCGCCCGTCGGCGCCGGTAACGCCGGTTCACTTCCCGCGGACCGATTGTTTTGTTTTCTTCCCGCCTTTTGTTTTCTTCTC
Organism: uncultured Clostridium sp.; assembly: GCA_964519325.1. Classification (GTDB taxonomy): domain Bacteria; phylum Bacillota; class Clostridia; order Oscillospirales; family Acutalibacteraceae; genus UMGS1071. The sequence continues at coordinate 423 of CAZFHQ010000165.1, read as the reverse complement.
CTTCCGCGTCTTGTCGATCATCTCGTTTAGCTTCGCAATCGCGTCAGAGAGGCTGCCCACCGCGTCGATCAGGCCTTCGTCCACCGCCTTCTGGCCGTCCAGCACCGTGCCGATGTCCATCACCAGCTCCTCGGTGTTCATAGAAAGCTCGTGGAAGCGGTCAGCTTCCATGTGGGAGTTCTCTGTGACAAACTGGGTAATGCGGGTCTGCATCCGCTGAAAATATTCCAGCGTCTGGGGTACGCCCAGCAGCAGGCCGTTCATCCGCACCGGGTGAACCGTCATGGACGCCGATTTGGCGATGAACGAATATTTGGCCGCCACCGCCAGCGGCACTCCAATGGAATGGCCGCCGCCAAGCACCAGGGAGACTGTGGGCTTTTTCATGCCCGCGATCAGCTCCGCAATGGCAAGGCCCGCCTC
>CAZFHQ010000164.1:0-2382 GCA_964519325.1 uncultured Clostridium sp. | reverse complement strand
AACAGTTGAGCCGAGCGGCAAATTCATCGCTGATTGGCGTACCGTTCAGATAGGTGGTGGTTCCCTCCCGACTGATGTAGGTAGTGTTCAGCATCCCGATTTTAATGCCGTTGACCGTAACGATTTGATACGGCTTGTCGTCGGCCTGTGCCTGGGTGCCTGTCCAACTGATGTTTTTCTCATTGAGGACCTGCTGGGTGCGGTCAAGGCCGGTGAGGCCGGTGTCGCCGATATGGTTGTTGGCGGTGAGCAGCAGATCAAATCCAGCGTTGACCAGCGCGTCCACAATAGCGTCCGGGCAATTGAAGCAGGGGTAGCCGCTGTATTCGCCAGCTTCTTTTCCGCCAAGGGAGACTTCCAGGTTGGCGACAGCATAATCCGCTTGGGCTGTGTATTGCTTTACATACTGAAAAATCTCGTTAAAATCGTAGGCGTCGGTTGCGCTGTCATAATAGGCGTCGATAATCGGCAAGTGCATGAGAATGTCGCCGGTGCTGACGATACTGGCAGTGGAGACAACCTGGTCAGGGTCCGGCGTTTCCTCCATGTAGGCTTCGCTGGAGGATTGCTGGCTTTCCGGCTGGTCTGGCTCGGCGGGGGCGCTGCTGCCGCAGCCGGCCAGCTGCAGGCATAATGCGGCCGCAAAAACAAGCGCCAGCAGCAGGGAACATCCTGTGGCAAATACTTTTTTCTTCATCCAATCCACTTCTTTCCTTCTTATTTTGTAGAACGACCGGGTTTGAGATCGTTTTGCATTGTTTTTGGATTGTATTTAGTATAGCACGATGCGGAAAAAATAGGAATGGAATTTTTCACTTTTTTTGCGTTTTGGTAAATTTTTATAAAGAACAAAAAAGCTAACAAAAAAAGCCACCCCAAGGGATGGCTGAAACTGGTCGCTTCCGTTTATCGCACGGCGTCCTTCATGCGTTTCACATAATCATAAACTGGGCCGGCTGCCTCGCTGCCGTACTGCGCGATGAGCTTGACAATGGCGCTGCCCACAATCACGCCGTCAGCGATTTTGGAGATGCTTGCCGCCTGCTCTGGCGTGTTGATGCCAAAGCCAACTGCCGCCGGAATGTCGGAGGCGCCCTTTACCACCTTCAGGATGGAAGCCAGATCGGTTTTGATCTCGGCGCGCACGCCGGTGACGCCCATTGAGGATACTACATAAATGAAGCCGGCCGCTTCTTTGGCGATCATCTGGATGCGCTGCTCAGAGGTCGGCGCGATCAGAGAGATCACGTCCACATCGTGGGCTTTGGCGATGTCCGCCAGTTCGCCTTTTTCCTCAAACGGCATGTCCGGGATGATGATGCCGTCGATGCCGACCTGTTGGCACCTGGCGAAAAACCGCTCATACCCATAATTGAACACCGGGTTAAGGTAGGTGAGGAACACCAGCGGGATGTTGGATTTTTGGCGCACGCGCACCACCATGTCAAAGACCTTGTCGGTGGTGCAGCCGGCGGAGAGCGCCCGCAGGTTGGCCTCCTGAATGACAGGACCCTCCGCGATCGGGTCAGAGAAGGGGATGCCGATCTCAACCAAATCAGCGCCGGCCCGCTCCATTTCCAGGATAAATTCTTCTGTTTTGGCAAGGTTCGGGTCGCCGGCGGTCAAAAAGCCGATGAACGCCTTGCCGTTTGCAAATGCGTTGTGGATCTTACTCAACGATGTCAACCCCCCTGTATCTGGCGATGGCCGCCACATCTTTGTCTCCTCTGCCGGAGAGGCACACGATCAAAATATCGTCTTTGTTCATCTGCGGCGCGATCTTCCGCACATGGGCCACGGCGTGGGCGCTCTCAATGGCGCAGATGATGCCCTCGGTCCGCGCCAGGTACTCAAAGGCGTCCACTGCCTCGTCGTCCGTGACGGGAACATACTGCGCCCGTCCGGTGTCGTGGAGATAGGCATGCTCCGGCCCGATGCCCGGGTAGTCCAGTCCGGCGGAGATGGAGTAAACCGGCGCGATCTGGCCGTATTCATCCTGGCAGAAGTAGGACTTCATGCCGTGGAATACGCCTAACCTGCCGGTGGCAATGGTCGCCGCTGTATCCGCTGTGTCTATGCCGCGTCCGGCTGCCTCACATCCAATCAGCCTGACATCCTTATCGCCAATGAAGTTGTAGAACATGCCCATGGCGTTGCTGCCGCCGCCAACGCAGGCAAGAACTGCAGTAGGCAGCTTGCCTTCTTTTTCCAGGATCTGTTCTCTTGCTTCTTTGCCGATCACGCTCTGGAAGTCCCGCACGATCATGGGGAAGGGGTGCGGCCCCATGACGGAACCCAGCACATACAGGGTATCGTCTACCCTGGTAGTCCACTCCCGCATGGCTTCGTTGACAGCGTCCTTCAGCGTCATGGTGCCGGTGG
>CAZFHQ010000163.1:0-2448 GCA_964519325.1 uncultured Clostridium sp. | reverse complement strand
CGGATTCCCTGCGGAATATACAGGCCGCGGGGCGGACGCCTCCCCGTCGTTTACCCTCCGGAATCTGTCGCCAAAGGCAAAGACGCTGGCGGTCACCTTGGAGGACCTGAGCCATCCCATCGGCCATTTTACCCACTGGGTCATCCGGAACCTGCCAGCCGCTGACAAGCAGATCGGTCAAGACGTCCAGGGCAAGGCTTACGGCAGCCACCGCTGCGCCGGGCCAAAGCCGCCCAAGGGCAAAACCCACCAGTATGTGTTCACGGCATATGTGCTGGACTGCGCCCTCGATCTGCGTCCCGCCGCCAACAAGAAAAAGCTTTTACAGGCGGCCCGGGGCCACATCATCCAGTCGGGGACAATCCACGGCTTTCAGGAATAGAATTGCGAACCGGGCTTTTACATCAAAATTGAGAATCAAGAAAAAAGGAGCGATTTCCATGGCATTGACACCAACCCCCCACAACGACGGCAGAAAAGGACAGATCGCGAAGACTGTCCTCATGCAGGGCGACCCGCTGCGGAGCAAATATATGGCGGAGAAATTTTTAGAGAACCCGATCCAGTTTACCGGCGTTCGCAACATTTACGGCTACACAGGCACTTATAAGGGCAAGGAGATTTCCGTGATGGGCCATGGAATGGGGATGCCCTCCATCGGCATTTACAGCTATGAGCTGTTTCACTTTTACGACGTGGATACCATTATCCGCACCGGTTCCGCCGGATTGATCTCCGATAAGCTGAGCTTGCGGAGCATCGTGCTGGCGCAAGGCTGCTGCACCGATTCCAACTATGCCGCCCAGTATCAGCTGCCCGGTTCCTTTGCGCCCATTGCTGATTTTGACCTGCTGCTCACCGCCTATACCACTGCGCGGGAATTAGGTACAAAGGTCTTTGCCGGCAACATCATCACAACAGATGTGTTCTATAACGCAAATCCAGAGTATAACAAAGCGTGGAAGGCAATGGGCGTTTTAGCGGTGGAGATGGAATCCGCGGCGCTTTACCTGAACGCCGCCGCAGCGGGCAAACGGGCGCTGAGCATGTGTACGATTTCTGACAATGTGTTTACCGGCGAGGCCATCCCCAACGAGGAGCGGGAAAGAAATTTGGATGAAATGCTCGTTCTGGCGCTGGAAACGGCCATCAAACTGTAAGGAGAAGGACGCCCCATGAAAACACAGATCAAAAATGGGTTGCTGCTGCGGGAACGGGAGGGCAGCTTCACGGCAGACCAAAGCGACCTTTATCTCATCGACGACCGGATCGCCGCCATCGGCCAGGCGCCGGAGCGCTTTCTGGCAGACAAGGTTATCGACGCTGCCGACAAGCTGGTCATTCCCGGCCTCATTAACTGCCACACCCACACCTATATGTCGCTGTTCCGCAACCTGGCTGACGATATCGCCTTTGACGAATGGCTCTTCCGGCGGATTATGCCCCTGGAGGACAAGCTCACGCCAGAGGACGCCTACTGGGGCGCCATGCTCTCCTGCATGGAGATGCTGAAAACCGGCGCCACCACGTTTCTCGACATGCATATGTTCCAGAACCAGACCGCCCAGGCCGTGCTGGACACAGGGATGCGGGGCGTCATTTCCCGCGGGCTTGTCGGTACGGGGAACGATGCCGGCGGCTGCCAGCGTCTCAGGGAAGCAATGGAGGAAATGGCACAATTCCGCAATTGCCCCACCCTCTCGTTCATGCTCGGCCCTCACGCCATTTATACATGCGACTCGTCGTATTTGGAGATGGTCATAGCTCAGGCGCGGGAACTGAACGTTCCGCTGCACATCCACCTCTCCGAGACACGGCAGGAGGTGGCGCAGTGCTTGGAACAGCACGGCAAGACGCCGGTAGCCTATCTGAATGGCCTGGGCTTTTTTGAGCAAAAAACCGTGGCGGCGCACTGCGTCCATGTGACGGAGGAGGATCTGGTAATTCTGGCGGAGAAAGGCGTCTCCGTTGCCTTGAACCCCAAGAGCAACATGAAGCTGGGCAACGGCTTTGCGCCGGTCGCGCAAATGCAAAAAGCCGGCGTCCGCCTCTGCCTTGGCACAGACAGCGCCGCCAGCAACAACGCCCTCAACCTGTTCAGCGAGATGAACATGACCGCCATGATCCATAAGGGCGCCTGCGAGGACGCCCAGGTGGTCAGCGCCAACGATGTGCTGAACATGGCCACCCGGAACGGCGCTGCGGCACTTGGCCTTTCCAGCGGCGCGATCGAAGTTGGCAAGCTGGCTGACCTGGCGCTGCTGGACCTGAACCGGCCCCCGTTCTGCCCGCGGCACAATCGGGCGGCGGCACTTGCTTATTCCGCCAACGGCTCCGAGGTAGACACCGTCCTGGTCGGCGGCAAGGTGGTCGTGGAGGGCGGCCATCTCGTCAACGCTGAGGAGCGGGAGATCTGTCGAAAGGCACAAGCGGCGATCGGCCGCATCC
>CAZFHQ010000162.1:0-2461 GCA_964519325.1 uncultured Clostridium sp. | reverse complement strand
ATGATAGTACACAGATCCACGTGGCTGCCGCAGAGGGCTTCCCGTATGGCGTCCGCGCCGTCGCACAGCGAATGCAGATCCCCTGTGATAAAGTGGGTGTGGTCCTCTCCGCGGCCAAGGCGCCGCCCGGCAATGATCTCCTGTGCAAGTTCTTTGTAGTTCATGGTACCCCGCCTTTGTTCAAATTGATCCGAAATATCCCGAAGCCCGCTCCCCGTAACGCTGCGCACCTGCGTCCATCCGGGGCAGCGGCACACGGGCGGGAGGCTTGTATTCAATAGAAAGCATATCAATTCAGTATGTATTTATACAATACACGGAAATCGCAGGTTTGTCAAGGGCTAGCAGCGGGAAACTGGCAAACGGCAGCGCCAGCGCGCGCTGTGAGCAGACATGGATTGACTTTTTTTCGCGGAAGTGTTACAATAAAACACAGAAAAACGATAGGCTTCATAGTATTAGAAGTAAAAAATGAGAAAAAACGGTTGCCTTTTGCGGCTGCCCTGTATGCGCGGAACGGGACCGGCACACACTGCGGGCAAAAGGGGATCGGGAGGATTTGGACGATGACACAAACAGCGTTAGAAGAAGCGATTTATCAAAAATATATCCAGCCTATCCAGCGCCCCCGCACCGGCCTGGTGGGCGTGGAGCTGGAGCTGCCCATTGTGAACCTGCGCAAGGCGGCAGTAGATTTTGAGGTGGTCCACGGGCTGACCAAAGCGTTTCTCCAGCGGTTTCCGTTTGACAAGGTCAGCCGAGACGACGACGGGCATATCTATCTGGCGGAATCCGCGGAGACAGGCGACTGCCTCTCTTATGATTGCAGCTTCAACACCCTGGAGCTTTCCTTTGGCGCGGCAGAGGACCTGTCGGTGATTCAGCGGCGGTTTACCGACTATTACACTTTTTTGCAGGACTCGCTCCGGCCCCACCGGCACGCGCTGACCGGTATGGGCGTCAATCCCTGTTATCGGCTGAATCATAACGTGCCAATCGCCAACGGCCGTTACCGCATGCTGTTCCGCCACCTTTCCTCTTACCCCAAGTACGGCGACGCCCTGCAATTCCACCATGTCCCCAATTTTGGGATGTTTTCCTGTGCCTCCCAGGTGCAGCTTGACGTGGAGGCAGGGCAGGTGGTGGAGGTCATCAACACCTTTACCAGGCTGGAACCGCTGAAAGCCCTGCTGCTGGCCAACTCCCTTTGGGACCAAAAGCCGGAGCTGCTGTGCAGCCGGGACTATTTTTGGAAGAACAGCGTCCACGGCCTGAACCCCCACAACGTGGACCTGTATGAGGGCGTCCTCCACTCGCTGGAGGAGCTGGTGGCCTATATCAAATCCATGAGCATGTACTGTGTGGAGCGGGAGGAAAAGTACATCAATTTCGCGCCCATGCCCCTGGCCGCGTATTTTGCCAGCGATTCCGTCACCGGCGAATATTTTGACGGCAGGCAAAACCGGCAGATCACCTTTGCGCCCCAGCTTTCTGACCTGGATTATCTGCGCTCTTTTAAATTCGAGGACCTGACGTTCCGTGGCACGGTGGAATTCCGCAGCGTGTGCTGCCAGCCTGTGAGCGAGGCGCTGGCCTCCGCGGCGCTCCACACCGGCCTGCTGGAAAACCTGCCGGCGCTGACCGACCTGCTGGAGCGGGATACGCGGTTTTATCAGCAGGGTTACAATGTGCGGGAGCTGCGGGCCATGTGCAGCCGCCGGGCGCTGCCTGACTTTATCGGCAAACGGGAGCTGAGCGCCCTGCTGCTGGCGGTGCTGGCCATCGCGGAGGACGGCCTGCGGCGGCGCGGACTGGGGGAGGAGGCGTTCCTCCGGCCGCTGTACCGCCGGGCCGAGACGCTGACCAGCCCCGCCCGCGCGCTGGCGCAGGGGCTGGCGGCAGGCGTACCCATGGAGCAATTTATTGCAAGCTACGGCCAGCTTGCGCCATAATTTGGCCGCCGGGGGCAAAAAGAAAAAAATGTAAAAATCAGGGTTGACAAACCAAGGCGGCGGTGTTAAGATTATGACTATAGAAGCCTACTGAATTAATATGACTTCTAAGAATTGTGTAAGGAGGACAACGTGATGACAAACCTTCCATTCGTGAATCAGATGATGTGCATGATGATGCGATCTCAAGATTGCGCGATCATGCGATGTCCCATGTCACGAATGTGATGCTTGCGTCACAATGTCATAGGCAATCCTGCAGTTGCAGTCTTGAGGAGCTTTCGATGTAAAAAGAGAAAGCTCCCTTTTTTGTGTCCAAATCACAGGCAGCACAAAAAAACAGAAAGGAGCAGCGGCAGCAGCGGATGCGCCGCGCATGGAATCATATGAGGAAACAGAAAATACGCGCCGGATTTTTAATGGTGGTGGTGGCGCACTTTGACCAATACGAATCAGCCGGCGGCGAACCCTGTCGAACCGGTAAGGCGGCGTTAACGCCGCCCCAACAA
>CAZFHQ010000161.1:0-2462 GCA_964519325.1 uncultured Clostridium sp. | reverse complement strand
AGCAGGAGCCTCAGACGGAACCAGAACCGGAGGCCGCCGCGGAGGAAACCGCGGAAGAACCTGCGGAAACTGCCGCAGAGGAAACCGCAGAGGAACCTGCGGAAACTGCCGTGGAGGAAACAGCAGAGGAACCTGCGGAGACTGCCGTGGAGGAAACAGCAGAGGAAACCGCAGAGGAACCTGCGGAAACTGCCGCAGAGGAACCTGCGGAGACCGCCCCTTCGGCGGCAGCGCCGGACGAAGCAACGGCTGCGCCAGCGCCGACCCTTCCGGTAACGGAACAGCAGAAGCCGCCGCAAGTCTCGCCGCCCGCCATGGAGTTTTTCCCAGAGGAGCCGGACGACGGCTTTGACGACGAGCAGCCCCCAAAATCGCGTTTCGCCTTCTTACATAACCATAAATCGCAGAAGACGGAACAGGCGGAGCCCGCGGGCAGCCGCGCCGGGGAATACACCCCGGACAGCGACCCGAAAAAAATCTCCCATGAATTGCAAACCGCCACAAAGGAGCTGCACATCCGCACGATCGTCACAGGATTCTTCACCCTGGCGCTGCTGGTGCTGGGCTTTGTCTATGAACAGTGTGTGCCGGCAACCGCAAACCCCCTGCCCTATCTGATCCTGAACCTGGCCTGCGTTGTCATTCCGGCAGCCGTGTGCGCCAAAACAATCATCAACGGCGTCAAGGCGCTGTTCAGCTTGCAGGGTAACACCGACAGCGGCATCTCTGTTGCTGTGCTGGCCACCGTTTTGCACGGTATTTCCCTGTTTTTCCAGCAGGACCTGGTCCTCTCCGGCACAGTGCATCTTTATTCGTCCATTGCGGTCGGCGCGCTGCTGGTCAACTCCCTGGGCAAGCTCTCCATGATGAACCGGATCTCCCGCAACTTCATTTTCGTCACCTCTGCCGATGTGAAGTGCAGCGTGGAATTTTATGACAATATGAACACCGCCATCCAGCTGGCAAAGGGCTGTGTGAACCAGGCTCCAAAAATCGCCTACCAGCAGAAAACAAAGTTCCTGAAAAACTTCCTCAAGCACTCCTATGAGGGCGACCCCAGTATGCGCACCTCTCAGCTTGTCGCGCCGATTGCGCTGGTGGCGTCGGTTGTGCTGTGTATCGTCACCATCATCATCACCGGCAGTGTCGTTTCCGGTCTGGCCGCCCTCTCTGTGGCAACGTGTATTTCGGCGCCGATCGCCAGCCTGCTGTGCGTCAACCTGCCGGTTGCCAACCTGTGCAGCCTGGCCCGCCGCCACGGCGCGATGCTCTCCGGCTATGAAGCCGTGGAAAAGCTGGCCAACACCAACGCTGTGATGCTGGATTCCACCGACCTGTTCCCGAAAAACTCCGTCTCTCTGGCGGATATTCGGGTTTATGCCGGCAAAAAGACAGAGCGCTCCATCTTCAACGCTGCGGCAGTTGTCTCCAATGTAGGCGGCACGCTCCGCGACCTGTTTGAAGGCGTGATCGCCTCTCAAAAGGAAATGCTGCCCAAGGCTTCCGATATTGCCTATGTGGAAGGCCAGGGGATGTCCGGTAAAGTGTCCGGCAAGCGGCTCCTGGTGGGCAACCGCGCCATGATGGAGGCCAACGGCATCTATCTGACCAACGACGACAAAAATGTCTCCCTGCGGGCAAACCAGTGCGTGCTCTTCCTGGCGGAGGATGACGAGCTGATGGCAATGCTGACCATCACCTATGAGCCAGACCCCAACACGGTCCACGAAATGCGCAGGCTGGAAAGCTGCGGCATCGCGATGATCGTGCGAACCTTAGACCCAAACCTGACCGCTTCCTTCCTTGCCACCCTGTTCTTTGTGGAGGAAAACGCCGTGAAGGTGCTGCCCGCCGAACTGGGCGACTGCTGCGACACGGCTCTGCAAACGGAAACGGACGAGGCCGACGCCCTGCTGGCGACCCGCGGCAAAGCCTTCTCAATGATGCGGATGCTCTCTGCCTGTGTGCGGCAAAAGCACAACATCGCCCTGACGGTGGCAATGCAGATCGTGTCTGTGATTTTAGGCTTTGTGCTGGTGGCGTTCCTGAGCTGCTACGCCGGCCTGCAGCAGCTCTCAACCCTCTCGATCCTGATCTATGAGGCGGTGTGGCTTGCGGCGATCATCGTGATCCCCAAGCTGCGCAAGCCGTAACAGAAACAGTCCCGGCGAAATCTCCGGGCAGAACAAAAAATCCCAGTGCCATCCTATGGCCCTGGGATTTTTCTCTTGCTGCTTTTTTATTTTCAGAAGCCGGACTGCGTTGCCGCGAACGCCCTCTGCCTTAATGCTCCCGGCTTTCGCCGGCCGCCCCGCCGACAAACGCCATAGAGCCCACGCCGCGGTCAACAGCGCCATCCTCACGGCGTTCCCGACTCAGCAGCGCCCACTTGAGCATTTCGTTGGAAAAGGCCAGCACGCCCGCGAAAAACAGCGCCAGCTTCATGAGTTTCCGGATCATAG
>CAZFHQ010000160.1:0-2518 GCA_964519325.1 uncultured Clostridium sp. | reverse complement strand
CCAGCATATCCTGATACACCAGCACCTGGCCGTCGCAGCCCGCGCCGGCTCCAATGCCGATGGTGGGGATGGAAATCGCCTTGGAGATTTTCTCCGCCAGCTTCGATGGCACACACTCCAGCACGATGGCAAACGCGCCCGCTTCCTCCAAGGCGCGGGCGTCGTCCAGCAGCTTCTGCGCCGCTTCCAGCGTTTTGCCCTGCACCTTAAAACCGCCAAAGGCATTGACGGACTGGGGCGTTAAGCCAAGGTGACCCATGACCGGAATGGAAGCGTTCACGATGGCCCGCACCTGCGGCACAACTGTACTTCCGCCCTCCAGCTTCACCGCCGCAGCATGGCCCTCCTGAATCAGCCGCCCCGCGTTGCGCACGGCTTCTTCCACCGAGACCTGATAGGACATAAACGGCATATCCGCGATGACCAGCGCGTTTTCCACGCCTCTGGCAACAGCCGCGGTGTGATGGATCATATCCTCCATGGTCACGGACAGGGTATTCTCATAGCCCAGCATCACCATGCCCAGGGAGTCTCCCACCAGAATGGCGTGTACGCCGGCAGCGTCGATCAGCTTTGCCATGGAGTAATCGTATGCGGTGAGCATCGCCAGCTTTTGCTGCTTTTGTTTTGCCTGTTGAAAGGTAACAGTTGTATTTTTCATAAAAAAAGATCTCCTAACATCTTTCTCAATTCAGAATAATCCCGCTGGGGATGCTTCCCGGCGGCGAGGTCCACAAGGCGGCCGGCCAGCAAGCGGTAGAGCGCCTGCTGCGCCGGCTGTCCCTCCAGGCAGCGCAGATGGTTCGCGACTGTCTCGGCGTCGCACCGCTCCACAGGGCCGGTCAGAGCCGCCGGCATATCCAGCGCCAGGGCTGTCTCCACGTTGCCGCGAATCAGCGGCGACAGCGCGGCAAGCGCCTGCCGGCGGTCAAAGCCGCACTGGGTCAGCATGGCGACGCCGCAATCCAGCAGCGCCAGCACATGGTTGCTGACCGTGACTGCCGCGCAGTGATACAGCGTTTTTTGTTCCTGTGAAATCGTCTGCACTTGGTTGCCCAGCCGGCGAAACAACCCGCAAAGCTCCTCCAGCCGCGCCGGGTCGCCCTCAATGGTAAAGACGGCGTTTTGCAGAAGCTGCCAGCCGGTCTCCCGGCTGTGGATCGCCAGCAGCGGATGGACAGAATAGCCAAAGGCGTTCCGGGTTTGTATCTCTGAAAAAATACCAGATGATAGAGATCCACTACAATGACAAATTATTTTATTTTCAATGGGCAAATTTTTAAGCTGCTCCCACACCTGGGGGATCGCGCTGTCACTTGTGGTCACAAACAGCAGGTCGCTGCGCTGCACCAGCTCCGGCAACGCCGCGAACCATGTTGTTCCTGTAAAATCTGCCGCTTGCCGCGCGGAGGCGGCGCTTTTGCTGCAATAGCCCGTCACCGGAAGGTGACGCTCGCAAAAATACCGGCCGAGGGAAACCCCGACCTTCCCCGCGCCAATCAATCCTATCTTCATTGCCATCACCCCATTTCAGAGCGATACGCTGCGGTCCTGTTCCGGCAAACCGGATATATGCCACTGAAAATAAAAAGGGAATGTCTGTTGGTCAGGTATAGTTCCAGAAGGATACCATCCGTTTGTTTATTTTACCACAAAGCCAGTCGAGAATGCAAGGGGCATTGCGGAATCGGCAAAGGAAAAACGCACCTCCATCCAGAGGTGCGCTTTCAGTGTGTGTGAAAACTAGAAAGGCCCACCAAAACGAACCCAGCAACAGCCGACAGTCCGCTGGTGGTTAGGTTTATTTTACCCCAACTTATTGTAAAAATCAACTACTTCTTCACAATTTTTTCATAATTATCACAAATATCATTCTCCCTGTCCCTTTCATGGTACATCATGATGGCGTGCGCTTGCGCGGCAGCAGGAAAACACAAGATCCGCCAAAGGACAGCGCCCTTTTGTGCGCGCAGCGATCTTCAGTTGAAACCGGACACGCGGCCTTGGCAATCAAGCAAAACACCCCACATCGGCAGCGGAAACCCGGCCGGTATGGGGTGCTGACAAAAGAATGAGAGAAAGAATGAAATGCAGGAATGGCGCGGCAGCCGACGCTCTATATCACAGGGCGCAAAGCGCCCGGCATAACGGCTGTTGCCCACCGGTCAGCAGGATCCTTGTCCAAGGGATCGCTGTCAACAGGCTGGCCCGAACCAGCGGCATGGCGCAGCCTCAAGAAAAAGGAGGGAATCTTGCGGCCGCCTGGTACGCCGCGGAAAGCCAGTCCGGTTTCGGTGCGCTCCATTCCGACAAATGACAGGAACTGCGCCGGAGGCCCTCAGCGCTTTACGTTAAAAGCGCCCATGCCGGGATAAACGCCGCCGACGCCCAGCTCTTCTTCAATGCGGAGGAGCTGGTTGTATTTGGCGACACGCTCGGAACGGCTTGGCGCTCCGGTCTTGATTTGGCAGGTATTCAGGGCAACTGCCAGATCCGCGATGGTGGTGTCCTCTGTCTC
>CAZFHQ010000159.1:0-2524 GCA_964519325.1 uncultured Clostridium sp. | reverse complement strand
TATGTTCCTGTTCAGCCTGGGGTTGTTCCCTCAGCTGGTGGCGGCGGTGCAGTCGCTCAACTGCCCGCTCAACCTGCTCTCCCCCATCAACGCGGGGGCCTTCGCCATGCTGTTCGGATTGATCCTCGTCCCCGTCGTCAGCCTGTTCACCAAAAAGCCGGAGGACAAAATTGTGGAGAACGCTTTCGCGGGGTTCGGCAAAAACATCTAGTAATTCTTGTAATCTCCGGATTTTTAGCGTACAATAAAATGGTAGGCGTTTGCCTGCCTCTTTATTTTCCGGCATCTGTTACCATATTTTAATTGAAAGGGGATTTGCGGAATTGCCGCAAAACATCGAAAACCATGTTCTTTCAAAAGGAAATTGAAACGGCACCCCGTGCCGAAATTGAAGCCATTCAGCTTGCTAAGCTGAAAGCGCTGGTCAAATATTGCTACGACAATGTGCCGTTTTATACAAAACGGCTGGACAAGGCCGGCGTCACGCCGGAGAAGATCAAGGCGCTCTCCGACATCCAGTACATACCCTATACCACCAAGGACGACGTGCGGGACAACTACCCCTTCGGCCTGTTCGCCGCGCCCATGAAGGACATTGTGCGGATCCACGCCTCCAGCGGGACCACCGGAAAGCCAACCGTGGTGGGCTACACCCGCGCCGACCTGGACATGTGGTCAGACTGCGTGGCCAGGCTGTGCGTGGCGGCCGGCGCCAGGGAAGACGACATCATCCAGATCGCCTTTGGCTATGGCCTGTTTACCGGCGCGCTGGGGCTGCATTACGGGCTGGAAAAGGTCGGCGCGACCGTGGTGCCTACTTCCAGCGGCAACTCGGAAAAACAGGTGATGCTGATGAAGGATTTTGGCACCACCGGCCTGGTGAGCACCCCCTCTTACGCCTTGTATTTGGGCGAGGTAGCGGAGCGCATGGGTATCGCCCTCAGCGAGTTAAAGCTGCGGCTGGGACTTTTCGGCTCGGAGGGCTGCACCAACGAAATGCGCAGCCAGGTCGAAAAACGGCTGGACCTGTTCGCCACAGACAACTACGGCATGAGCGAGCTGGTCGGCCCAGGCGTTGCCGGTGAATGTCACCTGCGCTGCGGGCTGCACTTCGCGGAGGACCACTTCCTGCCGGAGATCATTGACCCAAAGACCGGACAGGTGCTGGAGGAAGGCGCCACCGGCGAGCTGGTGATCACCACCCTCTCCAAGCAGGGCATCCCGATCCTGCGCTACCGGACAAAGGATATTACCCGACTGAATTATGAGCCATGCGCCTGCGGCCGCACCCACTGCCGCATGGACAAAGTCAAGGGGCGCACAGACGATATGCTGAAGATCCGCGGCGTGAACGTGTTCCCATCCCAGATCGAAAGCGTCATTATGACGATCCCCCAGATCGCGCCCCACTATCAGCTTGTAGTAGACGCCAACGGCGCGCTGGATACCCTGGAGGTCAGGGTGGAGCTGGCGGATTCCACGCTGCTGGAACGGTTCAGCGAACTGGACGCGCTGAAGCAATCCATTCACCGCAAGCTGCAAACGGTGCTGGGTATCAGCTGCAAAATTTCACTGGTAGAGTATCAATCCATTGAGCGCACCGCCGGCAAGGCAAAGCGCATCATCGACCTGCGGAAGAACGGGAGGATCATTTGATGGAGATTCAACAGCTCTCGATTTTTATCGAAAATAAAACCGGACGGCTTTCCGCCGTCACAAAAACCCTGGGCGACAATCATGTGAACATCCGGGCGTTGTCCGCCTCCGATACCATTGACTTCGGCATCCTCCGGCTCATTGTCGACCAGCCGGAGCTGGCGCTGCACAAGCTGAAGGAGGCAGGGTTCACCGCGACGATCACAAAAACGATCGCCATTGGCATCTCCGACGAGCCGGGCGCGCTGGGCAAAGCCATGGAGCTGCTGCGGGAGAACGGCCTGAGCGTGGAGTATCTGTATGCCTTCACCAACCGGAAAGACCGGGCCTATGTCATCCTGCGCCTGGATGACAACCAGCGGGCCGCTTCTGTGCTTGCGCAAAACGGCGTGCAGGTCATCTCTCAGGAAGAGATCTGCGCGCTGTAACCATCACGTTTGCGCGCACGCCGCAACGGAGGGTGTTGCGTGAAGGGGGTCGCTGCAGCCAGGGCAATTGCGCGGGGCGTGATCATGGCTTTCGTGATGGCCTGCCGCTAGGGCGACATCCGCATATTTGTTCAAACAAAATAGAAAAAGACAATTTTTATAAAACACAAAAAGCACCCCATCCGATTGTAATGAGAAACAAAAATGATTAACCTCTATATTTTTCTATGTAATCAGGAGTCTTTTCGTGCTTTCAGTATTCACGGAAATGGTTGTATGGTCATATTCTGTCCACCCTGAAAAACCATCTTTACTGTAATGCTATCTTAATCTTGTTTTCATTAGAATCATATATGCTCTGACCTATGAATGTACTTACCCCAATAAAATGACAAGGTGACCGTAAAATATTACGAATCACCTTGTTTTTCTTTCGGAAT
>CAZFHQ010000158.1:0-2530 GCA_964519325.1 uncultured Clostridium sp. | reverse complement strand
CTCGTTGCGCGTTTCGGAGTCTGGCCCGCAAACCTCAATTCCCGGCAGACAGCACCGATGGTCACGGTTATTGGCACAGTTTTCCACACTGCATTTTAAGCAGGTCATATTAAAGCAGCCCCTTTCATAGAAATTGCATTGGCCTGTGCTTTCACACATCCGTCTTTATTGTGCGCGGAATCCCCACTGCTACAACTGGAAAAAATTACAATTTCTTTTATTTTCCCAACCTGCATTGCGCGCTGGTTTGAACTGTGATAGAATGAAATCCAACGAAGGAAGATTTTGCGAAAGGACTGTTTTGCATGAAACGAACGCTATTCCCGCTGCTCTGCGCCGCTGTGATCGCCCTGGCCGCCGTGGGCTGCGCCAGCAGCGAGCCTACCAATGACGTAGACCTCTCCAGCATTGCCGACACAATAGAGGCTTATGACCCTGGCAGCTACACCGCCTTGGACATCAGCGGCCTGAAAACGCTGTATGACATTGACAGCGGCGATGTAAAGCAGTTTGTCGCGCAAACAAAAGACGATAACTTCGGCATTGTGATGATCGAGGCCACCTCCCGCGACGCGGCCAACCGCATTGCGGAAAAGCTGACCAGCTATCTTGGCCAGTTCAGCCGGGCGGAGCTTGACAAGGTGATCCAAATCGGCAATTATGTCGCGCTGTTCTCCAGCAGCAGGCAAGGCGCCGCCGATCAAATGGCCGCGGCCTTCTCCGACATTGTTTCGGCAGAGGAATAAAGCCGCGCCCAGCATGGGCAGCAAAAAAGCATGGCACACGCCATGCTTTCTTTTTTTTGCAGGTTCAAATTAAGGCTCGCGGGTCATTCCGGCGTCCTGCTCCCCGTCCCTGTGGTCAATGACCACCTCCGCGCGGTAGCCCTCTCCCATGGCGGCAATGCCAGCCTCCACCACGCCCCGCAGCAGCTGGTCATTGAGGGGAAAACGGTAGGGCGCAACCAGATCGAAGGAAACGACCGTTTCCTCTCCCCAGGCCACATGGAAATCATGGAAAGCAAGCTGCGGAGAGATGGACAGCAAAAACGCGCGCACCTGGCTGCGCAGCCAGTTCACCTTGGGGTCATCTACGGCCACCGGATCCAGGTGGATCACCAGCTCGATGTTCAGCAGCTTTTTTACCTGCCGCTCCAGCTGGTCTATCACGGCGTGGCTTTCCTCCAGGCTTTTGGTCTGATCCATCTCCACATGGACGGTGGCAAAGTAATGCTGGCCGTAATCGTGGATCTGCAGGTCATGGTAGCCGACGATCGACGCGCAGTCATCGAACATGGCACGCAGCTTGCCCACGACCAGCGCGGAAGGCGCCATGCCCACCAGCGGATTCGATGTCTCGATAATCAGGCGGATGCCGGACACCGCTATGAACACAGCGACCGCCATGCCAAGCCAGCCGTCCAGATTATAGCCGATCCAATACGACGCCACGCTGCCGGCCAGCACCACGGAGGTCGCTATCACATCGTTCAAGCTGTCCGCGGCGGCGGCCTTTAGGGTCGCGGAATCAATGGCCCGGCCCATTTTGCGGTAGAACAGGCACTGCCACAGCTTGACCAGGATGGAAGCGGCCAGCACGCCCAGCGCCACATAGCTGAGGCCCGTTTCCTCCGGCGCGAGGATCTTATCCAGCGAGGAGCGCCCCAGCTCGACCCCCAGCACTAAAATCAAAATGGAAACGATCAGTCCGGCAATATATTCGATGCGGGCATGGCCGTAGGGGTGCTTCGCGTCGGCGGGCTTTGACGCCAGCTTGAAGCCCGCCAGCGTCACCACCGAGGAGGCGGAATCGGTCAGGTTGTTGACAGCGTCCGCCAGGATCGCGATGCTGCCTGTCAGCAAGCCCACGATCATTTTGGCGGCGGAGAGCAGCAGGTTGGTGATGATCCCGACCAGGCCCGCTGTTTTGCCATAGGCAGCCCGCACAGCGGGGTCCTCCGTATTCCTGTAATTCCGGATAAACAGGCGAACAATCAGCTTCGTCATAGCTCTCTGTTCCTTTCCAAAATCAATACGCGGCGCGGTGAAACAAGCTGTTGCCCTGGCTGTCGATCGCGACGATCAGGGGGAAGTTTTCCACCTGCAGCCGCTTCACCGACTCGCAGCCCAGCTCCGGGAAGGCAATGACCTCCAGGCTCTTGACGCACTGGGCAGCCAGCGCGCCCGCCCCGCCAATGGCGCACAGGTACACCGCCCCGTTGCGCACAATGGCGTCGATGACCGGCTGGGACCGCTCGCCTTTGCCGATCATGCACTTTAGCCCCAGATCCAGCAGCTTGGGGGAGTAGACGTCCATCCGTCCGGAGGTAGTCGGCCCGCAGGAACCAATGACCATGCCCTCTGGCGCGGGGGTCGGCCCGGCGTAATAGATGGTCGCGTCCCGCAGGTCAAATGGCAGCGGCTCTCCCTTGTCAATGGCCTCGGTGATCTTCTTGTGGGCAGCGTCCCGTGCGGTGTAGATCGTGCCGCTGAACAGCACAGTGTCCCCCGCCCGCAAGGTCTTGGCCGCC
>CAZFHQ010000157.1:0-2558 GCA_964519325.1 uncultured Clostridium sp. | reverse complement strand
GGGAGCAAAACCGGGACTTGTTCGCCGTGCCGGGCAATGTGAACGAGCCATCTTCCGCGGGCGTGAACAGCCTGATCCAAAGCGGGGCGAAAATGGTGACGAAGGCGGAGGACATTTTGGAGGAATACGCCGCCCGGTATCCCGCTTTGTATCCCCGCGAGGGATGGTATGTCGCCTGCCAGTATTATCCCAAACCAAAGGCGGCCCCGCTTGCGGAAAGTGCGCAGCCGGCAGAAACAAGCCGCGCGGCGCCACCCATGCCGCGGCAGCCGTCAGGGGCCGGTCATGCGGCGCCGGCGCCTTTGGACACAAGGGACAGCCAAATCGCTCCCGCGCGGCAATTCGACGGTACGCCCCAGGCCAAGCGCCTATTGGATGTCCTGGAGCGGGAGCCGCAGCACATCTCCGTGCTGTGTGAAAAAGCCGGGCTTTCCGCCAGGGAAGCCTTGAGCGCGGTGACGGAATTGGAGCTGGAGGATCTGATCCTGGGGTACTCTGGCAGCCGGTACAGCCTGCCCGCAAAACCGGCGTTTTAAATTTCCTGGAAAATTTGGACAAATTTGTTTTGTAATGCGGTGCGTTTTGCTGTATAATAAAATAGATTATTTATTTTTTGGTAACTCGCTGCGGCGGGGCTGCCGCAGTTTTCGATAAAGGTGGTGCAGTAATTGTCTAAGCTGGTAATCGTGGAGTCGCCTGCAAAGGCAAAAACAATTCAGAAGTATTTAGGTTCCGGTTATGAGGTGGTGGCTTCTATGGGTCACGTCCGCGACCTGCCGGAGAAACGGCTCAGCGTGGATGTGAAAAAGGATTTTCAGCCGACGTATGCTATCATTAAAGGGAAGGAAAAGCTGGTGCAGGAGCTGAAGGACGCTGCTGCCGAAAGCGACATGGTCTATCTGGCGACAGACCCCGATCGGGAAGGCGAAGCGATCTCCTGGCATCTGGCCTATCTGCTGGGGCTGGACACGACCGACGAAAATCGGGTGACCTTTAACGAGATCACCAAAACCGGCGTGACCACCGGCATGGAGCATCCCAGGGCCATTGATCAGGATCTGGTCAACGCCCAGCAGGCGCGACGGATCCTGGACCGGCTGGTAGGCTACAAGCTCAGCCCGTTCCTCTCCCAGAAGATCCGACGGGGCCTTTCCGCTGGGCGGGTGCAGTCAGTGGCGCTGCGGATCATCGTAGACCGGGAGGAGGAGATCCGGAAGTTTGTGCCGGAGGAATACTGGACCATCGACGGCAAATTCATCCCGAAAGGGGCGAAAAAACAGTTCTCTGCCTCCTTTTACGGCGATTTAGAGGGCAACAAAATCAAGATCGCCAACAAGGAACAGGCGGACAAAATCCTCGCCGATTTACAGGACGCGGAGTTCCAGGTCATCAAGGTGAAAAAAGGCACCCGCCGCAAATCGCCGGCGCCGCCGTTCATCACCTCCACTTTGCAGCAGGAGGCCTCCCGTAAGCTGGGCTTCCAGGCGCGCCGCACCATGAAGGCCGCCCAGGAGCTGTATGAGGGCGTGGAGGTTGCCGGCATGGGCGCCATCGGTTTGATCACCTACATGAGGACCGACTCCCTGCGCATCTCGGAGGACGCCATTGCTGAGGCGGGCGCGTATATTCAGGAGCGCTGGGGCAGCAAATACCTGCCGGATAAGCCCCGCCATTTCAAGAGCAAGGCCAACGCCCAGGATGGCCACGAGGCCATCCGCCCGACGGTCATCAGACTGTCCCCGGATCAGGTAAAGGGCAGCCTGACGAGCGACCAGTATAAATTGTATAAATTGATCTGGGAGCGGTTCCTTGCCTGCCAGATGTCCAACTGCCTGCAAAGCACGACCCAGGCGGACATTCAGGGCGGCCAGTACCTGCTCAAAGCGTCCGGTTACACCGTCACCTTCGACGGCTTTACCGTGCTGTATGTGGAGGGCAAAGACGAGGACGAGGCCGCCGGCGGCGCTCTGCCGCCCCTGGAGGCCGGCCTGCCGCTCCGCTGCAAGGAGATTGCAGGCAGCCAGCACTTTACCCAGCCGCCGCCCCGTTACACCGAGGCTTCCCTCATCAAGGCGCTGGAGGAAAACGGTATCGGCCGGCCTTCCACTTACGCGGCCACCATTTCCACCATTACCGGCAGGGAGTATGTGACCAGGGAGAACAAAACCCTGAAGCCAACCGAGCTGGGAGAGGCCGCCACCAAGCTGATGAAGGAGCGGTTCCCCAAGGTGGTCAATATCAAGTTCACCGCCAATGTGGAAACAGAGCTGGACAGCATTCAGAACGGCGATGTGGAGTGGACCGAGGTGCTCCACCACTTCTATGATGATTTTGAGAAGACGCTGAAAAAGGCCAAGGAAGAAATGGCCGGCGTGAAGATCCAGCTGGAAGAAGACAAGACCGATCTCATCTGTGAGTTCTGCGGCCGCCAGATGGTCATCAAGACGGGGCGTTACGGGCGCTTCATCGCCTGCCCCGGGTACCCGGAGTGCAAAAACATCAAGAAGATCGTCCACGAAACAGGCGGCTATTGCCCCCGCATCTGGTTCCAGGTGGAC
>CAZFHQ010000156.1:0-2626 GCA_964519325.1 uncultured Clostridium sp. | reverse complement strand
GGGAGATCCTGGATCGGGTGGAGCTGGCGGACAAAATGGGCGTTTGCCTGGACACCTGCCACATTTACGATGCCGGCTACGATATTGTAAACGACCTGGACGGCGTGCTTGCCGCGTTCGACCGGGTCATCGGCCTGGACAGGCTGAAGGCGATCCACCTGAACGACAGCATGAACCCCATCGGCAGCCACAAGGACCGCCATCAGAAGATCGGGCAAGGCTCCATTGGCCTGGAGGCCCTGGTGCGGGTCATCAACCACCCGGCGCTGCGGGATCTGCCCTTCTACCTGGAAACGCCCAACGATTTGGACGGGTATGCCGCGGAGATCGCGCTGCTCCAGTCCCACCGGAAGGAATAAGCCATGGAACAGCTGACGAAATGGATCTTACAGGACCGGGCGCCTTCCCTGGGCGTGACAGAGCCGGGGGCCATCGCGCTGGCGGCCGCCACAGCCCGCCGGTATGTCAGCGGCGCTGTGACAAGCGTCGCGGTGCGCCTGACCTCCGGCCTGTATAAAAACGCTTTCACCTGCGGGATCCCCAACACCACAAAAACCGGCAGCCGTTACAGCGCTGCCCTGGGCGCCCTTGCCGGCGATCCGGACAAGGGGCTGCTGTGCCTTGCCAACATTACGGCGGCGGATGTGCAGGCGGCGGAGCGGATGATCGCCGCGGGGCAGGTGACGGCAGAGCTTGCCGAAGTGACCTCTGATCTGCGGATCGAGGCCACGGTGTCCTCCGCTGCGGATACGGCGACAGTCACCATTGCCGGCAGCCACACCAACATTGTCTCCATCGTGGTCAACGGGGAGACGGTGCTGGCGCGGCAGGCGGAGGACGCTGACCCCGCCGGCGCGCTGGATCAGGCCATTGTTGCGTATACCCTGGCAGACCTTCTCCGTTACTGCGATACCGTGCCGGCAGAGGAGATCGCCTGCCTCAAGGAGGCGTATGGGATGCACCTGGCGCTGGTGCAGGCGGGGCTGGAATCTGACCGGGCGGTAATCGCCAGGGAGCTGGTCGCCATGAACGGCGGGCGGGTGTTCTCTCAGGATGAGCTTGGCACAGCCCATGTGCTCACAGGCGCGGCTATCGAGGCCCGTGTCATTGGCCTGGACGCGCCTGCGATGAGCATCGCCGGCAGCGGTTCCCACGGGATCATCTGCACCATGCCCCTCTACGCTGTGTTTAAATGCCGCAAGCTCTCCTCCGAGGGGCTTTGCCGGGCCACGGCGCTCAGCTATCTGGTCACCATGTATATCAAGGCCTATTCCGGCCGGCTTTCGGCCTACTGCGGCTGCGGTATTGCGGCGGGCGCCGGCATGGCGGCGGCGCTGGCTTATCTGCTGGGCGGCGGCCTGGCGGAGGTCAGCCGGACGATCTCGAATATGGCCTGCGGCATTACCGGCATGATCTGTGACGGCGGCAACACCGGCTGCGTCCTCAAGGCCATGACCGCGCTGGACGCCGGATACAAGGCGGCAATGATGGGGCTGCACGGCGTTTCCATCGGGGCGGAGCACGGTATCAACGGCGCCACGCCAGAGGAAACCATGCGGAATATGGGGCGCATTGCCGACCCCGGTATGCGGGAAACAGAACGCACGATCGTGGAGATTTTAGCGCAAAAGCAGGAGTAGCGCCCAGACTGGGCAATAAAAAAACCGCACCGGTTTGGTGCGGTTGGGCTGGGCGTGCTCAGGCGTCCTCGTCTTCGTCTTCGTTTTCGTCTTCATCGTTGTAATTCGCCACATAATCCTCCGGCGTTGTGGAGTCTGCGTCCTCATCGGTATCGTCGCCGTCATCCTCTGAGGAAGCCTCGTTGTTGGCGCCGCTGTCGTCGCCGCCATCCTCCGAGGCAGTTTCACTGCTGGCGCTGCTTTCTGTTCCGCTGGAGGATGCAGCCGCGGAGGAGACGGACGAGGTGTCGTAAATCACCTCGACCGTGGCAACGTCAGTGTCAGTGGCGCTGCCGCCGCCGGAGAACGCGCCGCAGATGGCGGAAATAATCAGGGACAGGATCGTGATGACGATCCCCAGGCAGATGAGGAATCCCACAACCAGAATGATTCGGTTTCGTGTGCGTTTTTTCATAATGCATTCCCTCTCCAAGATTCAAAAATATCTTAAACTATATTATACTACAGATGATAAGATTTGTCAAAACTGAAAGAAAAAAGGGGGAAACGCCCATGCTGGCAGGCTATGACACCGTTTTATTTGACGCGGACCGGACGCTGTTCGACACAGAGGGGATGGAAGGCCGGGCGCTGCGGGATCTGGCGGCCCACCTGGGCTTTCCCTTCCTGTCGTCCATGCCGGAGGACTATTACGCCATTAACGAGGGGCTGTGGCAGCGCATCGAAACGGGGGAGCTGACCCGGGAGTATGTGCGGGTGGAGCGGTTCCGCCAGTTTTTGGAGCGGTACGGCATCGCGGGGGATCCGGCCGAAGTCAACCGGCAGTACCTGGTGTTTTTTCAACAGGATGTCATGCTGACGCCAGGAGCGGAGCAGGTTTGCCGCGCCCTGCGTGCCTGCGGCAAGCGGCTGGCGATCATCACCAACGGCACCGCCAGCGTGCAGCGGGTGCGGCTGGGCAAGTCGGCCCTGTCGTACTGCTTCTC
>CAZFHQ010000155.1:0-2626 GCA_964519325.1 uncultured Clostridium sp. | reverse complement strand
CCGGAGAACCGGCCGGCTCCACCGCCACGATCTTAACGTTGGGGTTCTTGCCCTTTAAATAAGCGCCCACACCGGAAACAGTGCCGCCGGTGCCTACGCCAGCCACAAAAATATCGACCTTGCCATCGGTGTCCTCCCAAATCTCCGGGCCGGTGGTCGCAAGGTGGATCTTCGGGTTGACCGGGTTGGTAAACTGGCTTGGGATAAAGCTGTCCGGCGTGCTCTCCGCCAGCTCCTGCGCTTTGGCAATGGCGCCCTTCATGCCCTTTGTGCCGTCGGACAGCACAACCTCCCCGCCGTAAGCCTTAAGCAGGTTGCGGCGCTCCACGCTCATCGTCTCCGGCATGGTAAGGATGATCCGGTAGCCTCTGGCAGCCGCCACAGCAGCGAGGCCGATGCCGGTGTTGCCGCTGGTCGGCTCGATGATGGTGGAGGTTGGCTTGAGTACGCCGGTAGCCTCAGCGTCGTCAAGCATCGCCTTGGCGATCCTGTCCTTTACGCTGCCGGCCGGATTAAAATACTCCAGCTTGCCGATCACAGTCGCGGGCAGCTCCTGGGCTTTTGCAAAGCTGCGCAGCTCCAACAGCGGCGTGTTGCCAATCAGGTCGGTCAATGTCTGATAAACTTTCATGAGAGAATACCCCTTTCCATAATGGTAAACAGTTGTCTTGTTATCTTGTTCTATTGTAATGGATGTCCAACGGATCTGCAACACCGGCAACATCGCCGCAGAACAGAATTTTTGCCCATAGAGAAGCACTTCCTTTTTTAAAGCTTATGAAACCTACTTAATTAGTATGGTTAAACTATAGCGCAATTTTTGCGGTTTGTCAATAGGGATTCTGTCAATCGGCGAGAAAATTTTCAGCCCCGAATTGACAAAGGGCGGGGACCAATGCTAAAATGATACCCAATTCCCTCTACTTTATTTGATAGGAGCGTTTTTATGCTGCATCCATTTTCCCGCTCTGAGCTGCTGCTGGGCGCCGAGGGCCTGCAAAAGCTGGCGGACGCCCGTGTGATCATCTTCGGCATTGGCGGCGTTGGCTCTTACACCGCAGAGGCCCTGGCCCGCAGCGGCGTTGGCGCCCTGGACCTGGTCGACGACGACGCGGTCTGCCTGACCAACATCAACCGCCAGATCATCGCGACCCGCTCCACGGTGGGCAAACAGAAAACCGCCGTCATGGCGGAACGGATCCGCGACATCAACCCCAAATGCGCCGTCACCACCCATAACTGCTTTTTTACAAAGGAAACAGCGGGCCAGTTCGACTTTTCCGCCTATACTTATGTAGTAGACGCGGTGGACACCGTTTCTGCCAAGCTGGCGCTGGTGGAAGGCGCGGAGGCCGCAGGCGTACCCATCATCAGCTGCATGGGCGCCGGCAACAAATTAGACCCTACCCGCTTTGAGGTGGCGGACATCTTTCAAACCTCGATGTGTCCGCTGGCTCGGGTCATGCGCCAGGAGCTGCGGAAACGGGGCATCCAAAAGCTGAAGGTGGTCTACTCCAAGGAGGAAGCCCGCGCCCCCATCGACGACGACAGCAACAGCTGCAAGCACCACTGCATCTGCCCGCCCTCTACCAAGCGCACCTGCACCATCCGGCGGCAGATTCCCGGCAGCGTGGCCTTTGTGCCGTCGGTGGCAGGGCTGATCCTGGCCGGCGAGGTGGTCTGCGATGTGGCCGGCGTAAAAAACCGTTGATTTTTTCAATTCCCCTCTTGACAGAAAGGAATCGGCACGTTATAATAAACTTACTAAATTGATAGGAATTAAGGAAAGCGAGGCTGTATGCCCCATGCATGTTATTTTAAAAATGCTTCGGCATAATTTTCGGAACGGACGAATGTGCCGCTGTTAACCTCTTACGAAATCCACCAAGGACAAAACATTTTGCATGAATTTGCATGAACAGAAAAAGGAGATTAACAATGGCAAATCAAAAGTATCATTTCGAAACATTACAACTTCATGTCGGTCAGGAAAAGCCCGATCCCGCGTCGGACTCCCGCGCGGTGCCGATTTATCAGACGACCTCTTATGTGTTCCGCAACTGTGAGCACGCGGCGGCCCGCTTTGGCCTTGCTGACCCCGGCAACATTTATGGCAGGCTGACTAACTCCACCCAGGACGTTTTTGAGCAGCGCATCGCGGCCCTGGAGGGCGGCGTTGCGGCGCTGGGGGTGGCTTCCGGCGCGGCGGCTATCACCTACACCTTGCTGAACCTGGCCCAGGCCGGCGACAACATTGTTTCCGCCCAGACCATCTACGGCGGCACCTATAACCTGCTGGCCCACACGCTGCCGCAGTACGGCATTCAGACAACCTTTGTGGACGCCGATCAGGAGGGCGCGATCGAGGCGGCGATCGACGACAACACCAAGGCTGTTTTCATCGAGACTATCGGCAACCCAAACGCAACGCTGATCGACATTGAGGCCGTTGCGGAGATTGCCCACAAGCACAAGATCCCGCTGGTGGTGGACAACACCTTCGCGACCCCTTATCTGGTCCGCCCGTTTGAGTACGGCGCCGACATCGTTGTCCACTCCGCCACCAAGTTTATCGGCGGCCACGGCACGGCCATCGGCGGCGTGATCGTAGACAGCGGCAAGTTCG
>CAZFHQ010000154.1:0-2655 GCA_964519325.1 uncultured Clostridium sp. | reverse complement strand
GGTGACAACCAATGATTGTAGAAGCGATCGGACAACTGATCGAGGGCAGGGATCTGCCCTATGAAACCGCCGCCGCCGTGATGGAAGAAATGATGTCCGGCAACGCGACCCAAGCGCAAATCTCCGCTTTCCTCACCGCGCTGTGCATCAAGGGCGAGACGATCGACGAGATCACCGCCTGCGCGCAGGTAATGCGGGATAAAGCGACAAAGTTCCATCCGGCGTTCCCCGTGATGGATATCGTCGGCACTGGCGGCGACAAGGTCGGGACCTTTAATATTTCTACCACAGCCTCCTTTGTTGCATCAGCCGGCGGTATCCGCGTGGCAAAGCACGGCAACCGCAGCGTTTCCAGCAAAAGCGGCGCGGCGGACGTACTGGAACGCCTGGGCGTCGTCATTGACCTGCCGGCGGAGCAGAATATGGAGATCCTGGAGGAGATCGGCATCACCTTCCTGTTTGCGCCGGTTTACCATAGCTCCATGAAGTATGCGGCCCCTGTACGGCGGGAGATCGGCATCCGCACCATTTTCAACATTCTCGGCCCGCTGCTGAATCCCGCAAGGGCCACCATGGAGGTCATGGGCGTATTCAGCCCTGATTTGGTGGAGCCGCTGGCGCAGGTGCTCTCCAATTTAGGCGTGGAAAGCGGCATTGTAATTCACGGCAGCGACGGGCTGGATGAAGCCACCATAACCGGTGAGACCGCCTACTGTATCATTCAAAACGGCAAGCTGGCCACCGGCGCCTTTACGCCGGAGGACTTCGGTTTGCAGCGCGCGCCGCTCTCCGCTGTGATTGGCGGGAACCCGGAAGAAAACGCCGCCATCACCAAGGCGATTTTGAATGGCGAGGACCGCGGCCCAAGGCGGGACATTGTCGTGCTCAACGCGGCGCTGGCACTGTATACAGGCGGCAAATGCGCGTCGTTCCGCGAGGGCGCTGACCTGGCGCAGAAGTTGATCGACAGCGGAAAAGCCGCTGAAAAGCTCCGCCAGCTGGCCGCGCTGACCACGCAGAAAAAGGAGGCCATGCAGTGATCCTGGATACCATTGCGGAAAAAACGAGAGAGCGGTATGACGCTGTCAAAAAGCTGGCGCCGCTGGAGGAGATTCGGCAAAAGGCGCTTGCCCTGCCCGCTGATGACACCTTCCCGTTTGAAGCGGCGCTGCGGGCGGAGGGCATCTCCTTTATCTGCGAGGTGAAAAAGGCGTCCCCGTCCAAGGGCGTGATCGCCGCGGATTTCCCCTATCTGCAAATTGCCAGGGAATATGAAGCGGCAGGCGCGTCCGCCATTTCCGTGCTGACGGAGCCTGCCTTTTTTCAGGGCTGCGACAGCTACCTGACGGAGATCAGCGGCGCTGTTTCCATCCCCGTGCTGCGGAAGGATTTTACCATCGACCCCTATCAAATCTATGAGGCAAAGGTGATCGGCGCCTCCGCCATCCTGCTGATCTGCACGCTGCTGGACACCGACACCCTGCGGAGTTACCTGCAAATCGCCCGCAGCCTGGGGCTTTCTGCCATTGTAGAGGCCCACACCGAGGCAGAAGTGCGGTCCGCGCTGGCGGCAGGGGCCAGCGTTATCGGCGTGAACAACCGGAATTTGCAAACCTTTACGGTGGACATTGAGAACAGTCTGCGCCTGCGCGCCCTTGTTCCGCCGGAGATCCTGTTTGTTTCAGAAAGCGGCATCACAGAACGGGCGGATGTGGCCCGTCTGGAACAAAACGGCACCGACGCCGTGCTCATTGGGGAAACGCTGATGCGCAGCCCTGACAAGGCCGAAATGCTCAGAAGATTGCGGGGCGGTCAGCTTGACCCGGATTAAGCTATGCGGCCTTTCCCGCCCCTGCGACATCGAAGCGGTCAACGAGGCAAAGCCGGACTTTGCCGGATTTGTGTTCGCCCCCAGCCGCCGGCAGGTCACGCCGGAACAGGCGGGAAAACTAAAAGCGCTGCTTTCCCCTCAAATCAAGGCGGTCGGTGTGTTTGTCAATGCAAAGCCGGAGCAGATCGCCGCGCTGCTGAAAGCGGGCGTCATCGACATTGCCCAGCTTCATGGACAGGAAACAGAAGCGGACATCCAGCGGCTCCGGCAGCTCGCCCCTCATACCGCCGTTATCAAAGCGGTGCGGGTGGACACCCCGCGGGATGTGTTGGCCTGGCAGGACAGCGCGGCGGACTTTCTCCTGCTGGACAACGGCGCCGGCGGCACCGGCAAAGCCTTTGACTGGAAGCTGATCCCGCCGGACTGCAAACCGTTTTTCTTAGCGGGAGGGCTGCATCGTGACAACATACTGGAGGCAATCCACACGGCGCATCCCTACGCCGTCGACTTGAGCAGCGGTATCGAAACCGCTGGATGGAAGGATAGAGATAAAATACTGGAGATTGTGAGGATCGTAAGAAATGGCAAACGGTAGATACGGCGTACACGGCGGACAATACATCCCCGAAACGCTGATGAATGAGATCATCCATTTGGAAAAATCATATGAACATTATAAAAACGACCCGGACTTCAACGCGGAACTGGACACGCTGCTGCGGGAATACGCCGGCCGCCCCTCCTTGTTATATTTCGCGAAGAAGATGACCAGGGACCTTGGCGGTGCGAAGATTTATCTCAAGCGGGAGGACCTGAACCACACC
>CAZFHQ010000153.1:0-2666 GCA_964519325.1 uncultured Clostridium sp. | reverse complement strand
CAGCTTCTTTTTCAGGTTGAGCCGTGTCTTTTCCGCGTCCTCCCGGCTGCGCTTGTTGATCAGCACCTGATTGCCGATCTTCTCCGCCTCCAGGGGGTTCTCAATAAAATAAACCTCCAAATTATGGCGGAGCATCTCCACCATGGCGTCCTGGATACCCTTGTTGGTAATGGCCTTCTTCGTCTGGTTCTCATAGGAGGTCCGGTTAGAGAAGGAGGAAATGACGATGATCAGGCAGTCCTCCACGTCGCTGTAAGTGATTTTGCTCTCATTCTTATTGTACTTGTTGTTCTGCTTCAGATAGGAATCAATCTGATACACAAAAGCGTTGCGGACCGCCTTGTCCGGCGCGCCGCCATATTCCAGCCAGCTGGAGTTGTGGTAATACTCGCTCACATGCACCTTGTTGGAAAAAGCCACCGCCACGTTGATTTTCGTCCTGTACTCCGGCTTGTCGTCCCGATCCCGCACTTTTTTCTCTGACTGCCAGAACTGGACGGTCGTCAGGGCGTCCTCGCCAGCCAGCTCCCTGACGTGGTCGGAGATGCCGTTCTCATAGCAGAATTCGGTCGTTTCAAACGCACCGTCGGCAAGCTGATTGCGGAACTGGAACAGCACGCCCTGATTGACAATGGCCTGCCGCTTGATCGTATCCAGATAATACTCTACCGGCACGGCAATGTCGGTAAACACCTGCAAGTCCGGCTTCCAGCGGATGCGGGTGCCGGTGTCCTTCTTGTGGTAGTCCTCTTTTTGCAGGCCGCCCACATTCTCGCCGTGGGCAAACTGGAGGGTGTAGCGCTGGCCGTCCCGCCGGATGTCCACCTCCATATACTCGGAGGCGTACTGGGTAGAACACAGGCCCAGGCCGTTAAGCCCCAGGGAGTATTCATAGCTCTCGTCGGCGTCATTGTTGTATTTGCCGCCGGCATACAGCTCACAGAACACCAGCTCCCAGTTGAACCGCTCCTCATTGGCGTTATAGTCCACTGGGATGCCCCGTCCAAAATCCTCTACCTCCACAGAAGAATCGTGGTAGCGGGTAATGATGATTTTGCTGCCATAACCCTCCCGCGCCTCGTCAATGGAATTGGATAAAATCTCAAAAATAGAATGTTCGCAGCCCTCAATACCGTCTGAACCAAAAATAACTGCCGGACGCTTTCGCACCCGGTCCGCGCCTTTAAGGGATGATATGCTGTCGTTGCCATACTCCGGTTTTTTCTTCGCCAAGGAATCTCCTCCATCTGTTTGTTCACCATATGGTGCTTCCTGAAAAAATTGTACTAATAGTTGATTATAATTCTTTTCCCCTGAAATTGCAAGCATAAGAGGCGGGATTCTGGCAAAGGCCCGCAAATGAAAAAACTGCAAGCGCATTGCTTACAGTCTGTCGTTGCATTTATGCTTCCGCGTTTGGCAGCTCCGCCGCGCCCGCACCGGTCATGACAGCCGCGAACTCGTCGCCGCTCATCTTTTCGTTGTGGTACAGGAACTTTGCCACCTCATGGAGCTTATCCATATGCTCGCTGAGGATCGTCTCTGTTTTCTGGTAAGCGTTCCGGATCATTTTCCGAAGCTCCGCGTCGATCTCCGCCGCAGTCTCCTCAGAGTAATCCCGCACATGGCCCATATCCCTGCCCAGGAACGGCTCGCTGTTATCGGAGCCATACTTGACCGGGCCAAGATCATCGCTCATGCCATACTTGGTAATCATGGCGCGGGCAGTTGCTGTGGCGCGCTCGATATCGTTGGAGGCGCCGGTGGAAATATCATGGAGCACCAGGGCCTCCGCCACACGGCCGCCCAGCAGGACCACCAGATCCTCCAGCATCTCATTGCGGGATTTGTAGGAACGGTCCTCTGTTGGGATCTGCATGGTGTAGCCGCCGGCCCGGCCCCGCGGGATGATGGAGATCTGATGCACCGGATCCTGCGTCGGGCAGAAATAGGTCGCGATAGCGTGACCGCTCTCGTGGTAGGCGGTCAGCGTTTTTTCCTTCTCCGTCATCACATGGCTCTTCTTTTCGGCGCCGACCACTACCTTGATCGTCGCTTCCTCCACCTCAGCCATGGTGATGGCCTTCAGGTTCTTCCTCGCCGCCAGCAGGGCCGCTTCATTCAGCAGGTTTTCCAGATCCGCGCCGGTAAAGCCAGCCGTGGATCCGGCGATCTTCTTCAATTCCACATCCGGCGCCATCGGCTTGCCTTTGGCGTGAACCTTGAGGATCTCCTCCCTGCCCTTGATGTCCGGATAACCCACCACGATCTGCCTGTCAAACCGGCCGGGGCGCAGCAGGGCCGGATCCAGGATATCCGGCCGGTTGGTCGCCGCAATCATGATAACGCCCTCGTGGGCGCCAAAGCCGTCCATCTCAACCAGCAGCTGGTTCAAGGTCTGCTCACGTTCATCATGGCCGCCGCCCAGACCCGCGCCGCGCTGCCGGCCGACCGCGTCGATCTCATCAATGAAGATGATGCTCGGGTGGTTTTTCTTTGCCTGGTCGAACAGGTCGCGCACACGGGAGGCGCCGACGCCGACAAACATCTCTACAAAGTCTGAGCCGGAAATGGAGAAGAACGGTACG
This sequence comes from uncultured Clostridium sp., assembly GCA_964519325.1. Lineage (GTDB taxonomy): Bacteria > Bacillota > Clostridia > Oscillospirales > Acutalibacteraceae > UMGS1071. Next base: position 78 of record CAZFHQ010000153.1, on the reverse strand, counting down.
CCCGCTTCGCCTGCCACGGCTCTTGCCAGCAGCGTTTTACCGGTACCGGGAGCGCCTTCCAACAGCACGCCCTTGGGA
>CAZFHQ010000152.1:0-2742 GCA_964519325.1 uncultured Clostridium sp. | reverse complement strand
CTGATCCCTATCATTCAGCCGCCGCTGATGAAGCTGTTTACCACAAAGAAAGAACGCGCTATCAAAATGCAGCAGCTCCGCGTTGTTTCTAAAACTGAGAAGATCATCTTCCCAATCATCGTTACCCTGTTCGTATCCCTGCTGCTGCCATCCGTCGCTCCTCTGCTGGGCTGCCTGATGCTGGGCAACCTGTTCAAGGAGTGCGGCGTGACCGACCGTCTCTCTGACACCGCGCAAAACGCCCTGATGAACATCGTTACCATCTTCCTGGGCCTGTGCGTTGGCGCAAAGGCAGTTGGCACCACCTTCCTGTCCCTGCAAACCATCTATGTCATCATCCTCGGCCTGATCGCCTTCTCCTTCTCCACGATCGGCGGTCTGCTGCTGGGCAAGCTGATGTGCATCCTGACAAAGGGCAAGATCAACCCGCTGATTGGTTCCGCCGGCGTGTCCGCTGTTCCAATGGCTGCCCGTGTATCTCAGACAGTTGGCCAGAAGGAAAATCCTTCCAACTTCCTGCTGATGCACGCGATGGGTCCAAACGTTGCCGGCGTTATCGGTTCCGCTGTTGCGGCCGGTTTCCTCCTGGCTGTCTTTGGCCCAATGGTTGGTATCTAAGCGCTACATAAACAAAAACCGGCAAGAACAGCTTTGCCCCTGCCGGTGCGCAAAACTCCGGAAGCCCCGCGGCTTCCGGGGTTTTTTCTGTTTTGGGCGGCAGCGGAAAATTTTGCAAAATTATGCTTGACAGATCACCGGAGTTGTGCTATGCTAACTATAGGGTTAGCTTACGCAAACCGCATAACGCTTTACCACGGGAATTTCGGTTCCCGTTCTTTTGCAGCATGGGTTAGCTATTGCTAATAAATGTTAGTTATCGCTAATCCAGAGAGGGGGCCGCCACATGCAGCAGACAGAACCGCAGCAGCCGGAAAGCGAACAGCGCTTTGAGCAGCTGCTGGTTGCCCACTGCGCGCCGGTTTTAGCCGGACTGAAAAGCGCAAACCTGATGAACGCGGCGTTCGGTTCGCGCGATCAGTTTTTGGCCATGATCGAGTCGTATCATCGCCGGCTGAGCGGCAAGGGTGTGTCGATTGCCCTTTTGCGCTGCACCGGGCAGCGGGCGCTGGTCTATGTGTACCGCCAGCGCAAGCTGCTCGCGGAACTGAAGCGGCCCGGCGTCCTTGCTTTTTTGCGGGAGCAGGGGTATGCCTCGCTCCGGCTGGAGGACTTGTTGGCGCAGCTGCGTCTGCGCCTCCAGTCCCAGGCGGGGTTCCCCCATGAGATCGGGCTGTTCCTGGGATACCCCCTCCACGATGTGGTTGGCTTTATCGAAAACGGGGGGCGGAACTGCTGCTGCACCGGTTGCTGGAAGGTGTATGATTGTGTCTGCGACGCGCAAAAATTGTTCGCGCGGTTTGCGCGCTGCACCAGCGTGTATCAGCAAATGTTCCAAAAAGGCAAGCCTATTATGCAGCTCACAGTAGCGGCTTAATAATAGAGACTATAGTTTGAGAGGTATTGGTACTATGAGCAAAATCGCAGTAGTTTATTGGAGTGGCACAGGCAACACAGAGGCAATGGCCAACGCCGTCGCCGAGGGCGCAAAGGGCGCGGGCGCTGAGGTCGACCTGATGACGTCCGCTGATTTTTCCGCGGACATGGTTGCCGCTTATGACGCGATCGGGTTCGGCTGCCCGTCCATGGGCGCTGAAGTGCTGGAGGAGACAGAGTTCGAGCCGATGTTCGAGTCCTGCGAGGGTTCCCTCAGCGGCAAGAAGCTGGGCCTGTTTGGTTCCTACGACTGGGGCGACGGCGAGTGGATGCGTCTGTGGGCGGACCGCTGCAACGCTGCCGGCGCCGCGCTGGTCAGCGAGGGCCTGATCTGCAACCTGACCCCGGACGACGCCGCCCTGGAGGAGTGCAAGGCGCTGGGCGCTTCCCTGGCATAATTGCAGCGCGCGTTATTTCCCCAAACACCAAATTTTAAGAACCCCACCGGCAGAGGCAGTTCGGCTTCTGCCGGACTTTTTTATTTTTGCAGAAGGGGGCGCGCCCCTTCAAAAAAGCGCAGCAAAAAGGCCCCTTGTAACAGGGGCCGCCGTGTGAACAGGCAAGTTAAAAAGCGATTTTCTCCGCGAGATAAGCGTTCAGCTCCGCAATGGCGACGCGCTCCTGGGCCATGGTGTCCCGGTCGCGCACGGTAACGCAGTTGTCCTCCAGGCTCTCAAAGTCGAAGGTAACGCAGAACGGCGTGCCGATCTCATCCTGCCGGCGGTACCGCTTGCCAATGGAACCGGTGTCGTCGTAGTCCACCATAAAGTCCTTGGCAAGCTGCCCGAACAGTGCCTTTGCCTGTTCGCCCAGCTTTTTAGAAAGCGGCAGGATCGCTGCCTTGTACGGCGCCAGGGCAGGGTGGAGGCGGAGCACCACGCGGGTGTCCTTTTCGTCCAGTTTTTCTTCATCGTAGGCGTCGCACAGGAAGGCCAGGGCAACGCGGTCCGCGCCCAAAGACGGCTCCACAACGTATGGCACATAGCGCTCGTTTGTCTCCGGATCGAAGTAATCCAGGCTCTTGCCGGAGTGCTCGATGTGCTGGGTCAGGTCGTAATTGGTGCGGTCGGCAATGCCCCACAGTTCGCCCCAGCCGAAGGGGAACAGGAACTCGATGTCGGTGGTCGCCTTGGAGTAGAAGGACAGCTCCTCCTTCTCATGGTCGCGGCAGCGAACCTCCTCCTCTTT
>CAZFHQ010000151.1:0-2817 GCA_964519325.1 uncultured Clostridium sp. | reverse complement strand
GGATCGGGCGTCCGTTTACCCCAAGCCTGTCATCATTGGCAAAAACGTGTGGATCGGCGCCAGCGTTACCGTAGTCCCAGGCGTGACCATCGGCGACAACGCAATCATCGCGGCTGGCGCTGTGGTGACAAAGGATGTGCCGGCGAACACCATTGCCGGCGGGACGCCGGCCAAAATCCTCCGGCAAATTGACGCATGAATTTTCTTTACAGCAGGTTTCGGCCTGCTGTTTATTTTTGCAGAAACGGCAGGCGGCGGCACAAGTTGCACAGATGGATGGCCGGAATGGATAGAAAAAACCACCCAATGGAAAAGGGCAGGCAGACCTGTCCCAGCAGGTTGCCCGGCACCTTGGAGTAGTCCCAGACCTCTCGCTTGCCGATCAGGTTCACGCAGATGCCGAACGCAAATTCAACGCCGGTGATAATGCAGGAGCCGGCGGCGCACTGGCGGAACCAGCCATGGCGGTTTCCGCCGCAGGCTTTGTCGATCAGGCACAGGCACAATCCTCCCGCCAGCGACATGGACGGGTGGGTACGCCCCCGCCAGGCCAGCTCCAGTGCAGGGTAAGCAAGCCCGCCCGCGCAGAACAGCAAAAGAGAACGCTTCATAAACAGGCCTCCCAACATTTTGGCCATAGTGTTTGCCGGACGGGGTGATTTATACTGAAGGTGGCACAGAAAAGCTGCGCCGCCCGATGCTGCGGCATGGGAGCCGTTACTTTCTTTTTGTACTTTGTCTTAGTTTGTGGTATAATATTGGGAGAATATGATACTTGGGAGAGGATGAAGCGCATGAACATTCTTGTGACCGGTGGCGCCGGATATATTGGCAGCCACACCTGCGTCCAGCTGTTGGAGGCGGGCTATCATGTGGCGATCGTGGACGACCTGAGCAACAGCCACCGCGCGGTCATCGGCAGGATCGAAAAATTATCCGGTCAGCCGGTAACATTTTACGAAAAGAACGTCTGTGAGAAAGCGTCTCTGCGGCGGATCTTCGCGGCGGAGCAGGTGGACGCGGTGATCCATTTTGCAGGCTACAAGGCGGTGGGCGAGTCGGTGGAAAAGCCGCTGGAATATTACCGCAACAACCTGGACAGCACCCTGACGCTGCTGGAGGTGATGGGGGAATTTCAGGTGAAGAACATCATCTTCAGCTCCTCTGCCACGGTGTATGGCGATCCGGCTGTGGTGCCGATCACCGAGGACCAGCCCCTGGGGGTCACCACCAATCCATACGGCGCCTCCAAAATGATGCAGGAGCGCATTTTGATGGACCTGGCTCACGCCGACCCCGCCTTTCAACCGATCCTTCTCCGTTACTTTAACCCGGTCGGCGCCCATGCAAGCGGCGAGATCGGAGAGGACCCCAACGGCATCCCCAACAACCTGATGCCCTACATTTCTCAGGTAGCGATTGGCCGGCTGGAAAAGCTCTGCGTCTTTGGCGGAGATTACCCCACCCCGGACGGCACCGGCGTGCGGGACTACATCCATGTGGAGGATCTGGCGGCGGGCCATGTGGCGGCGCTGAAGCTCTTCGCGGAAAACTGCGGGCTGCGCGTTTATAATCTGGGTACCGGCGCCGGCTATTCGGTACTGGACGTGCTTCACGCCTATGAAAAGGCTGTGGGCAGGCCGCTGCCCTATGAGATTGTCGGCCGGCGCGCCGGCGATGTCGCGGTGTGCTACGCCGACCCCGCTAAGGCCAGGGCGGAACTGGGCTGGCAGGCGGAGCGGGATCTGGACGCGATGTGCCGGGATGCCTGGAATTGGCAGAGAAAAAATCCAAACGGGTACAGCGGGGAGTGAGACTTGATGGAATTTGGCCATCATATCCGGGAATATCAGGAGGAAATTTTTGCGTGCCTTGCGGAGATGATCTCCATCCCATCTGTCGCTGACCCGTCTTTGCAGGCCGAGGGCAAGCCCTTTGGCCCCCAGGCGGCAAGAGCGCTGGAAACGATTTTAAATACAGGCAAACGCATGGGCTTTTCGGTGCGGAATGTGGATTCCTACGCGGGCCATGTGGAATATGACTGCGGCAGCGAGGGGACGGCCGCCGTCCTCAGCCATGTGGACGTGGTGCCAGCTGGCTCCGGCTGGGAAACCGACCCCTTTGTGATGACGGAGCGGGACGGGATGCTCTATGGCCGCGGCGTGCTGGACGACAAGGGGGCGGCGGTGGTGTCGCTCTTTTGCCTCAAAGCCTTGAAGGATTACGGCGTGACCGGCAAGCGGAAGCTCCGCTGCATTTTTGGCTCCGGCGAGGAGATCGGGATGGTGGACCTGCCGCATTACTTTGCGCAGGAGCCTTACCCTGACCTGTCCTTTACGCCGGACGGCGATTATGGGATTTGCAACCGGGAAAAAGGGATCCTCCATTTTACCTTGACGAGCGCGGGCGATTCGCCCATGCTGCTGTCCCTGACCGCCGGGCAGGTCATCAACGCGGTGCCGGATTCCGCCCAGGCAGTGCTGCGCTGTACTGAAGCGGAGGCACAGCGGCTGCAAGCGCTGGCGGATACCGCCCGGGAGCGGTACACCTTCACCTGGGAGATGCCCGACCGGATCGGCACGATCTCGGTCAGGGGCAAGGCGGCCCACGCCAGAGAGCCGGAACGGGGCTGCAACGCGGGGATGCATTTGCTGCTGCTGCTGCACGATGCCTTTGGGGCGGACCGCCTGGGTACGCTGCCCAGATTTTTGATAAAAGCGGTCGGCCTGGAGACAGATGGGCGCAGCTTGGGGATTCAGCAGGCGGATGAACCGTCGGGGGCGCTCACGCTGAATGTTGGCGTACTCCAAATTGATA
>CAZFHQ010000150.1:1602-2851 GCA_964519325.1 uncultured Clostridium sp. | reverse complement strand
AAGGCCAGGGTCGAGCCGGCGCTTGTAGCGAAAAGGCACAGGCTCATCAAAATGGCGATCAACCGTGTTTTGTGTTTTTTCATGTAATTCCTTCCTCTTTTTTTCTATAAAATTTAACGTTAAGTACCTAGGTTCATTATAGTCTACTCCGGTGGGAAAAGCAATTCATTTTCATAGAAAAATTTCCTGTTTTTTCGCGCCTGGCCTTCGGTTGGCACGGATGGAAGAAACGACAATTTTATCGTGCGTTTTGCGGGAAAGTATGGTAAAATAAAAAGAATACGATCAAAAAGCAAAGCGGGGGGAGAAATCATCATGAAAGGGACGGAGCAGGGAACGACCGTCGCGGCCATTGCGACCGGGCAGTCGCCGGGCGGCATTGGGATCATCCGGATCTCCGGCGGCCAGGCGCGGGCGGTCGCGGACCGGGTATTTTCCGCGAAGCGGGGAGCGACCATTCAGGCGGCAAAGGGCTACACCGCGTTATACGGCCATGTGCATGACAGCGCCGGCGCCGTTTTGGATGAGGCGATCGCCCTGGTGTTTGCCGCACCCGCCAGCTTTACCGGCGAGGATGTGGTGGAGCTGTCCTGTCACGGCGGCCTTGTCATATTGAAAAACGTGCTGCGGGCGGTCTTGGCCGCCGGCGCAAAGGCGGCCGGGCCGGGGGAGTTTACCAAGCGGGCGTTTTTAAACGGGAAATTAGGGCTGACAGAAGCCGAGTCGGTCATGCAGCTGGTCAGCGCCAGCGGCGAGCAGGCGGTGCGGGTGGCGCTGGCAGGCCACGGCGGCGCGCTGGAGCAGCGCGTCGCGGCGATCCGGTCGGGGCTGCTGCGCACAGCGGCCCATCTTTCTGCCTGGGCGGACTACCCGGAGGAGGAGATCCCCAGCGTGACCCCCGACCAGCTGCGGGAGGAGCTGCGGGCGGCACGGGACGCGCTGGCCGCCATGCTGGAGCAGTTTGACGCGGGCAAGGCCATCCGGGAGGGGGTAGACACGGTCATTGCCGGCCGGCCAAATGTGGGCAAGTCCACGCTGATGAACCTGCTCAGCGGCTGCGAACGCTCCATTGTGACCCAGTTTGCCGGCACCACGCGAGACATCGTGGAGGAAACGGTGCTCCTGGGCGACGTGACCCTGCGGCTGGCGGATACGGCCGGCCTGCGCGCCACAGACGACCCGGTGGAGCAGATCGGCGTGACGAAGGCCCGCGGCAGGGTAGAGGCCGCCCAGCTGGTGCTGGCGGTGT
>CAZFHQ010000150.1:0-1592 GCA_964519325.1 uncultured Clostridium sp. | reverse complement strand
ACGCTTCCTGCCCGCTGACAGAAGCGGATTACGAGCTGATGGCGTCGTGCGGGAGGGCGCCGGCGGTGGCCATTGTCAATAAGAGCGACCTGGAACCGGTGATCTCGATGGACGAGCTGCGCCGTAGCTTTTCCCATGTGGTGCGGCTTTCCGCCAAAGAGGGCAGCGGCATTGAGGAATTGACAGCGGCGGTGGCGGAGGTGTTGCACACGGCGTCGATCGACCCGTCGCAGGGCATTTTGTTCACCGAGCGGCAGCGGGACGTCGCCCGCCGGGCCTTGGCCGGCGTGGAGGAGGCGCTGGCGGCCCTGGCCGCCGGCATGACGTTAGACGCGGTGACCGTTTCCTTAGAGGGGGCGGTCGGCGACCTGCTGGAGCTGACCGGCGAGCGCGCGACAGAAGCCGTGGTGGACGCGGTCTTTTCCCAATTCTGCGTTGGAAAATAACCTTAAGAATAATTGACATCCTGTTCCACAGCGGGGAGTATGGCGGCTTTTTTGGCGGAACCGGAGCGGAGCCCGCGAGGTTGGATGGAAATTTGATAAAATAAGACGTTTGTCTAGTGCAAATTGCCCCATGCTGTGCTATAATAACAAGTTAAGGATTCTATTGCGGAGTGAGGTTTTTCATTTGAATTTTCATGCGGGAGCTTATGACATCATTGTGATCGGCGCGGGCCACGCTGGCATCGAAGCGGCCCTGGCCGGCGCCCGTCTGGGCTGTTCCACCGCGGTGTTTACCATCAATCTGGACGCGGTCGGCAACTGCCCCTGCAACCCGTCCATCGGCGGCACCGCCAAAGGGCATCTCGTGCGGGAGATCGACGCGCTGGGCGGGGAGATGGGCCGCACCGCCGACCGGTGCTTTCTCCAGAGCAGGATGCTCAACCGAGGCAAGGGTCCGGCGGTCCACTCCCTGCGGGCGCAGATCGACCGGCGGGAGTACAGCAAGATCATGAAGCACACCCTGGAGCTGACCGAGGGGCTTCACCTGCGCCAGGCGGAGATCACGGAGATTTTCCCTCTGGAAAACGGCCTGTGGCAGGTGGTCACCCGTATGCACGCGGCCTATACCGCCAAAGCGGTGATTTTGGCGACAGGCACCTTTTTGGGCGGGCGGATCTATCTTGGCGACGTCAATTATGAGAGCGGCCCGGACGGGATGTTCCCGGCGGCGTTTTTGGCGGATTCGTTAAAAAAACTAAACCTTTCTTTACGCCGCTTCAAAACGGGGACGCCTGCCCGGGTACTGCGTTCCAGCATTGATTTTTCCAAGCTGGAGGAGCAGCACGGCGACGATCCTGTCGTGCCTTTTTCTTATGATACGGAGGAACCGGGGGAGAACCGCGCCATCTGCCACATTGCCTGGACCAACAGCGAGACAAAGCGCATTATTCTGGAGAACCTGCACCGGTCGCCGTTATACAGCGGCGATATTGAAGGCGTAGGCCCCCGCTATTGCCCCAGCATAGAGGACAAGGTCGTCCGGTTTGCGGAAAAAGAGCGGCACCAGATCTTTGTGGAGCCTTGCGGCCTGGATACCGAAGAAATGTATCTGCAGGGGATGTCCTCCTCGCTGCCAGAGGATGTGCA
>CAZFHQ010000149.1:0-2863 GCA_964519325.1 uncultured Clostridium sp. | reverse complement strand
GCGCCATCCTCACGGCGTTCCCGGCTCAGCAGCGCCCACTTGAGCATTTCGTTGGAAAAGGCCAGCACGCCCGCAAAAAACAGCGCCAGCTTCATGAGTTTCCGGATCATAGCGTTCCTCCTTACTGCTCCATGCGCCATTTGATACCCTGCGGCGTATCCTCCAGCACAATGTGGCGGGCCTTCAGCTCGTCGCGGATGCGGTCGGCTGTGGCCCAATCCTTGGCCTTGCGGGCGGCGGTCCGCTCCGCGATGAGCGCTTCGATCTCCGCGTCCAGGCTTTGCTCTTTCTTCGCGTAGAGGAGGCCCAGCACGTCGGCCAGCTTGTTGAACAGCGCCAGGGCAAACTGGCAAATCTCCTGGGAGGGCGCGGTGTTCGCGTTGAGATTGGTGTTGATGTCCCTGGCCAAATCAAACAGAGCGGAGATGGCGTCGGCGGTGTTCAGGTCGTCGTCCATAGCGGTGATGAACTGGTTCTCGCGGCTGAGGAACTTCTCCCGCAGGGCAGCGTCGCCCGCCTGCTCGCCGGCAGGGGCGCTTTGCAGCAGGAACTCCAAATTTTCCCGGCAGGTATAAAGCCGCTCCAGCGCCGCCTTGCACTGTTCGATGATCTCCACGCTGTAGTTGATGGGGCTGCGGTAGTGGGAAGCCACCATCAGGTAGCGGATCGGCTCATAGCCGTATTGCTCGGCCACCTCCCGCACGGTGAAAAAGTTGTTCAGCGATTTGCTCATCTTGTGATTGTCTACATTGATGTAGCCGTTATGCATCCAGTAATTGGCAAAGGGTACGCCGTTGCAGCACTCGGACTGGGCGATCTCATTTTCGTGGTGCGGAAAGATCAGATCCTGGCCGCCGCAGTGGATGTCGATGGTCTTGCCCAGATACCGCCGTGCCATAGCGGAGCACTCAATGTGCCAGCCGGGGCGGCCCTTACTCCAGGGGGAATCCCAGTAAGGCTCGCCGGGCTTGGCAGCCTTCCAAACGGCGAAGTCCATGGCGTCCTCCTTCTCCTCGCCCACGCTGATCCGCGCGCCGGACTGGAGGTCGTCCAGCGGCTGGTGGGACAGCTTGCCGTATTCTTTAAACTTCTTGGTACGGAAGTATACATCGCCGTTTTTGGCCGCGTAAGCGTAGCCCTTGTCGACCAAGGTGCTGACGATGTCAATGATCTCATCCATATTCTCGGTAGCCAGCGGATGGTAGGTCGCCGGACGGATGTTTAATCCGGCGGCGTCCTTTTTGTACTCCTCGATGTACTTCTTGGAGATGGTCTGGTAGTCGGTACCCTCCTCGTTGGCCCGCTTGATGATTTTGTCGTCGATGTCGGTAAAGTTTTGAACAAAGGTCACCTTATAACCACGATATTCCAGATAACGGCGGAATGTCTCGAACACACAAATGGGACGGGCATTGCCGATGTGGATATAATTGTAAACGGTGGGGCCGCAGGCATAAATTTTCACTTCGCCCTCGGTGATGGGCTTCAGTTCTTCCTTTTGCCGCGTCATGGTATTAAAAATTTTCATAGGAACTCACTCCAACTCTTTTGATTCTTCAGTAATTTTTGGGGTTTCGGACGGCTTGGCGGCAGCCGCCTGGGGTAATTGGGCCATCAGGGCTGCCATCTGCTGCTGCATGTTGGCCATCTGGGCCTTGAGCCGCTCACACTCCAGATTCACCTTGCACAGCTCCTGGGCCACCGGGTCGCTGACGTGGATCTGATCCAGGCTCTCGCTCTCGCTGTAAACCTTCCTGCCGTTGACCCGCACCACCCGTGCCGGCACGCCGACGGCTGTCGCGTTCTCCGGCACGGCATCCAGCACCACCGCGCCGGCGGCAACACGGGCGCCGTCGCCTACGGTAAACGGGCCGAGCACCTTAGCGCCGGAACCGACCATCACGTTGTTGCCCAGCGTGGGGTGGCGTTTGCCGGTGTGCTTGCCGGTACCGCCCAGCGTCACATTCTGGTAGATGGTGCAGTTGTCGCCGATTACGGTTGTTTCGCCAATGACGACGCCCATGCCGTGGTCGATGAACAGCCCCTTGCCAATGGTGGCGCCAGGATGGATCTCCACGCCGGTGCGATGGCGGGACCGCTGGGAAATGGCGCGGGCAATGAACTTCATGTTATGGCGGTAAAACCAGTTGGCTTTGCGGTAAGACCGCACCGCCTTGTAGCCTGAGTAAAGCAGGGCCACCTCCAATCGGGAACGGGCTGCCGGATCCCGCTCCATCACGGCGTCGATCTCCGCCTTCATATTGTCAAAATACGTTTTGATGTTCTCTTTCAACATGGAAAAACTCAAACCTTTCTGTCTGTACTGTCATAAACGGAGACACGGCAAAAGAAAAAGCCGCTCCATCCCCACAGGGACGGAGGCGGCAAAAATCGTCGCGGTTCCACTCCGTTTTATCACTCAGAGGCGGATAACGGCGCCACCCGTGCCGGGATACTCAGCCTTGGCATGGACACAAAGCCGTTCCCCCAGCCTGCATGGATCACTCCAGAGGCGGTGCATTTCGCCGGTGCTTTTGCACAGAACGCTCGCAGCCTATGACGTTCCTTCTCTGCTGCCAAGTCAACCGGGTACTCCTCCGCCCCATTGCATGTTTGGTTACTATTTCATTATATACTATTTTACAGGAAATTGCACTACCTTTCTAAAAATTTTCTATCATCTCAGGCCTGATGCAAAAAAACCAGGGAAAGCGCCAACCTGCCGCAGTCCCTCCTACTTGGAATTTTTCATCAGGCTCCAGTTGTCTTTCAGATAAATAACGCCGGACAAAATGGTGAAGAACACGCAGATGCCGACAAAGCACTCGCCGATGATGTAGAACACGGTCTGGCTGCCGTAAAA
>CAZFHQ010000148.1:387-2891 GCA_964519325.1 uncultured Clostridium sp. | reverse complement strand
CCGCTTGGCCTGCTCGAACCGGAACTTGCCGTAGTCGATGATCTTGCACACAGGCGGGGTTGCCTGCGGTGCGATCTTCACCAGGTCAAGATTGCTGGCGGCTGCTTTTTCCAGCGCCTCCTCCAGCTTCATAATACCGAGCTGTTCGCCGCTTGCGTCGATCACGCGGACCTCCTTATCCCGGATCTCCTCGTTGATCTGCAATTCCTTGCTGCTGATAGTTAAGCACCTCCAAATCGTATTGCCTCACTGAATGACAAAAAACACGGGCAGTTCTTACCGCCCGTGCTCAATACAAAACTACGCAAAACAGCCGCAGCGCAGCTGTGTTATGCCGTTCAGATTGACCCGTGCCGGACAGAACCCCACAGGTGAGGATGCAAGCACCCTACTTTGTTTACCAGATGATTGTAGCATTTCTTCCGCTGATTGTCAAGAGGATTTTTATTCCTTTTTCCGTCTTTTCCGCAAGGGCGGGCGGCACATCATGGTCACACCTGTCCGTCAGCGCTCTGGTCTTGCGGCCCGACGGCTTTGTTCAAATAAAAGGAATAGAGCAGCGTTTCCTTGACCGGCATCCCTGTACACTGCTCCATCGCCATGGCGTAAAGGGCTAGCTGCTTTTGATACCGCGCCCACAGCCGCTGGGGGTCCCGGATCGCGTCGGTTTTGTAGTCCACGATCACAAGCTGTCCCTCCTCCACAAAGGCGCAGTCCACCGCGCCCTGGAGCACCACCGGCTCCTTGCGGAACGGTTCGGGCAGTCCGCTTTGCACCATTTCTGCCGGCAGCTCCGCCGTAAAGCAGAATTCCCGCCGCACATCCGGCGACGATGTCATCCTGCGGGCGATCTCGCTGCTGAAAAACGCCGCGACCTTTTGGAAGTCCACCGCGCTGCCCTGCTCCTTTGTCAGGAAGCCGCGGGACACCAGTCGCTCCAGCTCCTGCCGGCTCTGCGTTTGTGCCGCGGTGAAATCGCAAAACTGCATGAACGCGTGGGTCGCTGTGCCGCGCTCCGCCGGGGTCAATCCCTTCTGGAACAGGAACGACGGCCGGGGCAGGCTCTTGGGCAAGGGCTGCTGCCGGGCCGCTTCCTCCTCCGCCAGGGCTGACGCCGTTACTTTGGCCGGCAGGCCCAGCAGCGGCGCGTAAGGGTACTGCCGATGGATCCGCCGCTTCAGCTCTGCCAGCAGCGTCGGGTCCGGCTGCGGCTTTTCCTGTTCTTTTGCTGTCTCCGACTCCCAAGCAGACTGGGGCAGCACCAGGTTGACCTGCCATGGCGTGCAGCTGTCATTGCGCAGCACAGGCACCTCCACCCCGCATTGCTCCCGCAGCGCGCCGCCGTCCGGATGGCGCAGCGCGCAAGCCAGGATCCAGTCGGAAAATGAGGTGGCGCTATTGACAAAATAAGGATCCAGCCGCTCTGTCTCTCCCAAACCAGCCGCCAGCCCGCTGAGCCGGCTGGGCAGCTTTTTCTCCGTGGTGACTAAAATCAGCTTTTCCCGCGCACGGGTCAGCGCCACATAAAAGATCCGCAGTTCCTCCGCAATGGCCTCCCGGTCACAGGCAGCCGCGATCGCCTCCCGCATCAGGGTGGTGTATTTGCAGGGGCTGTCGCCCGCCCGCAGCTTGACGCCCAGCCCCAGAGAGGGATGGATCAGGGCGTCCTCCTTCGTTTGATTGAACCTGCGCCGGCAGCCCGCCAGGATACACACGGGGAATTCCAGCCCTTTTGCGTTGTGGATGCTCATGATCCGCACGGCATTGTCGCCGCCCTGGGCCGCCTCCGCGCCGCTGAGATCGCCCTTTTGCTGCTGGAGCCGGTCGATAAACCGGACAAAGCCGGAAACGCCCCGATGGCCCGCCTGCTCAAACTGACGGGCATATTCCAGCAAAAGCTGCAGGTTGGCCAGCCGCCGCTCACCGTTAGACATGGCCTGTACCAGATCGCAGTAGCCGGTTGTTTCATAAATATGGTTCAGCATCCGGTCGGCGGTCAGCGTAACGGCAAGGGTGCGGTACTGCTCCAGGTCCCGTAAAAATGCCGCGGCCCGCTCCATGCCCTGCGCCGCCGCCTGCTGCAACGCAACATAGAGAGAGGCTTTTCGGTCGGCAACGCGGATGTCCGCCAGATCATCCGGCGTAAAACCGTAAATCGGGCTCATCAGCACAGAGACCAGCGGGATGTCCTGCGCCGGGTTGCTGATGACCCGCAGCAGCGACACCATCACCGCGATCTCCGCCGTGTGGAAAAATCCGGGCTGTTTGCCTGCCTTGGCCGGGATCCCGCAAAGCTGAAGCTCCCGCACATACTTTTCCATGTGATTGTTGGCGCTGCGGAGCAGAATGGCAAAATCGCCGTATGTGGCCGGCCGCCGTTTGCCGTCCACCGTTACCTGAAAGCCTGTGCCGATCATTTCGGCGATCCGCCCCGCAATCTGCCGGGCCTCCAGCACCGCCATATCCTCGTTCAGGGCTTCGTCCGCCACCGCGTCCGCCTGAAT
>CAZFHQ010000148.1:0-377 GCA_964519325.1 uncultured Clostridium sp. | reverse complement strand
GTCCAGCACCGTTTCCACCCCGTCCTGCGGCTCATACCGGGCGCCCGCGGTCAATGCCTCCCGGTCGTCGTAATCCACGTCGCCGGCCTGCTCTGACATCAGCTGGCGAAACAGGTAATTCACCGTATCTGTCACCGTTTTGCGGGAACGGAAATTCCGGTCCAGCACGATGCACGCCGGGTAAGTATCCCGCGCAGGATCATAAGGCGCATAGGTACTGCGGCGCTCCAGAAAAATCTGGGGCATCGCCTGACGGAACCCATAAATGCTCTGCTTGACGTCGCCAACCAAAAACAGGTTGGATTCCGCCTTGGAAACCGCCCGGAAAATCTTATCCTGCGCGGCGTTGGTGTCCTGGTATTCATCGACAATGATCT
>CAZFHQ010000147.1:0-2934 GCA_964519325.1 uncultured Clostridium sp. | reverse complement strand
CGACCGGCGAGGGCGTGGCCGATCTGCTCCAGGCGATCGAGGACAACCTGCCCCAGAAGAATGTGCGGGTCACCGCGCTGCTGCCCTTTTCCAAAAGCGGGCTGGCGGCGGAGATCCGCAGGGACGGCGCAGTGCTCAATGAGGAATATGTGGCGGAGGGCCTGGCCATCACCGCGATGGCCCCGCCTGACCTGTTGGAGGCGCTGCGCCCCTACCTGCTGGAATGCCCGGCACATGACGACGGCGAACAGGAGGAAGCCGTGTGTTTCAATAAAAATGAATAGATGAATATTTATACATTTTAGCTGAATATATGCAAAAAAACAGGCAGAGCGAAGCTTTGACGCGCTGCCTGTTTTTGGTATGGTTTCTGTGCAGTTCACGGTGCTGCGGGTCCCCGCATGGGCCTGCTTAATTGCGGATCAGGACCTTTTCAATGCTGCCGACAAACAGCTTGTGGTAATCTTTGGTGGGGTAGATGTCGTTGTCGATGGTCGGGTCGATAAAGCAGGCGGGGTCCAGGTCCTGGCAAGCCATTTTTTTGCAGAGCAGCACCAGCCGCGCTTCCGCGTAGTAAGGCGCCGCCTGGTCAAATTGAGGCGTCAGGCCGGTTTCCCTGTCCTTGTCCACATCCCTGCCGGAGTGGGCGCCGCAGTAGGCCAGGGCAGGCTTATAGGCTTTATCGAAAAAGCACAGGGAATAGCAGTCCTGCCGTTCCATAAACTGGAGGGTGTAGCGCTGCGGGCGGACAAACACAAAGGAGACGTTCTTTTTCCACAGAACGCCCAGGCCGCCCCAGCTTGCGGTCATCGTGTTGTGGGCGGATTCGTCGCCGGCGGTCACCAGCATCCACTCGCTGCCGATGAGATGGAAGGGGTTAAAGGTCAGGTCAGACGGGTTGATTTCTTCCCAGGTCGGTTGATTCATAGGTCGTTCCTCCTTGCTTGTTCCAGCATTTGCACAGCTGGCAAAACCATTGGCTCCGCAGGAGCCGCGCGCCGCATGGCACGGACGTTTCTCGCTTCTCCTTCCATATTATACGCATTTGCGGAAAATTGCAAGACGTGATTTCCGCGCCGATTGGCGGTTTTTCAGGCGGATCCTTTGTTTTTGTGAATAAATATACAAATAATGCTTGCATTTTCAGAATCCGGTAGTATAATGAAAGGTATGAAGTCTGCTTCTCAGCGGATGCTTTCTTTAATCATATCACTAGTAATTGCGAGGGAAGAATTATGGCAAATCAAATCAAGAAGGTTATTTTGGCGTACTCCGGCGGACTGGATACCTCCATCATTATCCCGTGGCTCAAAGAGAACTACGATAACTGCGAGGTCATTGCGGTCGCTGCCGACGTGGGCCAGGGCGCGCACGAGCTGGAAGGTCTGGAAGAAAAAGCGCGAAAGTCCGGCGCTTCCAAGCTATACATTGAGGACATCAAGGCAGAGTTTATCGAGCAATACGTCTGGCCCACCGTGAAGGCCGGCGCGGCATATGAGAACAACTATCTGCTGGGTACCTCCTTTGCGCGTCCGCTCATTGGCAAGCGCCTTGTGGAGATCGCCAGGGCTGAGGGCGCCGACGCTATCTGTCACGGCTGCACAGGCAAGGGCAATGACCAGGTGCGGTTTGAGCTGGCCATCAGAGCCTTCGCGCCGGAGATGACAGTCATAGCGCCATGGCGTGTTTGGGACATTAAGTCCAGAGAAGAAGAGATCGAATACGCTGAGGCGAGAAATATTCCCCTGAAGATCACACGAGAGACAAACTACTCCAAGGATAAAAACGTGTGGCACCTCTCCCACGAGGGGCTGGACCTGGAGGATCCCTCCAACGAGCCGACCTATGATAAAGAGGGCTTTTTGGAGATGTGCGTGTCCCCGCAGCAGGCGCCGGACAAGGCAACGGAGATCACCCTGACCTTTGAAAAAGGCGTGCCGGTCGCCCTCAACGGCGAAAAGCTGGCCCCGCTGGCAATGGTGGAAAAGCTCAACGAGCTGGGCGGCGCCAACGGGATCGGCATCTCCGACATTGTGGAGAACCGTCTTGTCGGCATGAAGTCCAGGGGCGTGTATGAAACCCCGGGCGGCGAGATCATTTATCACGCCCACAACAAGCTGGAGGAGATCTGCCTGGAGAAGGACACATATCACTATAAGCAGCTTGTCGCCATCAAGTTCGGCGAGCTGGTGTATGACGGCAAATGGTATCACCCCCTCCGGGAGGCGCTCTCCGCCTTTGTGGATGAGACGCAGGAATATGTGGCCGGCGATGTGAAGATGAAGCTGTATAAGGGCAATATCATCGACGCCGGCGTGACCTCACCCTACTCCCTGTATGACGATGAGGTCGCGACCTTTGATGAGGATACCGTTTACAATCAGGCGGACGCGGCAGGCTTTATCAACCTGTTCGGCCTGGGCGTAAAGGTGCGGGCCAAAAAAGGCTTTGCCCCCAAGGGATAACCGGACAGACCGCAGCCGGAAGGCTGATTCGGAAAAACAGGCGCTCAGGCGCCGCGACAATGCAGCGCCGGCGCGGCCGGCAAAACGGGAGGTATTTGGCATGAAGCTGTGGGCAGGACGATTCTCGAAGGAGATCGACAAAAAGACAAACGATTTTAATTCTTCCATTTCTTTTGACAGCCGGATGATCGACGACGACATCACCGGCAGCTTTGCCCACGCCACCATGCTGGGGGCTTGCGGCATCATTGCGGAACCGGAGGCCAGGCTGATCTGCAATACGCTGGAGCAGATCCGGCGGGACATTGCCAGCGGCGCTTTGGAAATCGACCCCAACGCCGAGGACGTGCATACCTTTATCGAAGGCGAGCTGACGCAGCGGATCGGCACGGCGGGCAAACGGCTCCACACGGCAAGGAGCCGGAACGATCAGGTGGCCACTGACCTGCGCCTCTACCTGAAACGGGAA
>CAZFHQ010000146.1:0-3000 GCA_964519325.1 uncultured Clostridium sp. | reverse complement strand
TCGACTTTGGCGGCAACAGCTGCTATAACGACGGCCTGTGGTATGAGGGCTGGGAGGGCCACTATGACCTGGTCAAGCTGAACCTGTGGAACAACGACGTGGTCAACCATATTTTTGAGTCTGTCCGCCAGTGGGTGGAGGAATTTGACATTGACGGCCTGCGGCTGGACGTGGCCTACTGCCTGGACAAAGGCTTCCTCTCCCGTCTCCACGATTTCTGCGCCACAGTAAAGCCGGAATTTTTCCTGTTGGGCGAGCTGCTCCACGGCGACTACAACCAGTTTGTCAACGACAGGATGCTCCACAGCGCTACCAACTACGAATGTTATAAAGGGCTGTACTCCAGCTTCAACTCCATGAATTTGTTCGAGATCTGCCACTCCCTGCTGCGGCAATTCGGGCCGGAGAACTGGACGCTCTACAAGGGCAAGCACCTGCTCAACTTTGTGGACAACCATGACGTGACCCGCATTGCCAGCCAGCTGCAAAACAAAAACCACCTGCCGCTGATCTACGCCATCGCCTTCGGTATGCCGGGCATCCCCTGCGTCTATTACGGCAGCGAGTGGGGCGCCGAGGGCCACAAGAACAACGGCGACCCCTCCCTGCGCCTCGCCTATGACCAGCCCATCGAGAACGAGCTGTTCAGCTGGATCAGCAAGCTGGCAAAAGCCCACAAGGAGAGCCGCGCCATTTTGTACGGCGACTTCTCCACCGTGGTACTCACCAACAAGCAGTGTGTGTTCCGCCGCTGCTGCGATGGTGAAACCGTCCTGGTCGCCATCAACGCGGAGGACCAGCCGTTCTTTGCCGGATTTGACGTCCGCCAGGACGCCAGGGAGCTGATCACCGGCAAGACAGTTTCCATTGACGGCGGGCTGGAGCTGCCGCCATACAGCGCGATGTATCTCTGCCTGCAATAACAACCCAAGGAGGAAAACCCTATGGCAATTGAATCTGTAAAAGCCTATTTTCGCCAATACGGCATGGAGGGCAAAATTCTGGAGTTTTCTGTTTCCAGCGCCACGGTAGAGCTGGCCGCCGCCGCGCTGAACTGTGAGCCGGCCCGCATTGCAAAGACCCTTTCCTTCCTGGTCGGTGAACAGGTGATCCTCGTCGTCGCTGCCGGAGACGCCAGAATCGACAACCAAAAGTATAAAGCCCGCTTCGGCACAAAAGCTAAAATGCTGCCGCCGGACGCGGTGGAGCCGTTGACCGGCCACGAAATCGGCGGCGTATGCCCCTTCGCCGTAAACGACGGCGTCACCGTTTACCTGGACGAATCCCTTCGCCGGTTCAAGACCGTCTTCCCCGCCTGCGGCAGCAGCAACAGCGCCATTGAGCTGACCATCGGCGAGCTGGAGCAGTATTCCGGCTTCACCGCTTGGGTGGACGTCTGCAAAGGCTGGAATACCTGACCGCCCGACACGCGCCGCGTTTTGCAGCGCGTGTTTTTTTCGCTGTTTTTCCCGCCCTCCTCCGCATTGTGATCTAGTTACAAAAGATGGGTAAAAACCTGTGATTTTATCACAGACGCTTTGTTGATTTTCTGCTACAATAAAACCATCCCAAGGATCGCGAGCCGTTCCGCCCCACAAGCCGGACGCTTCCATGATTTTTGGCAATATTCTAATTGGAGGGATACCCAATGCTATCTGCAAAGCTACAACCAAAATATCAACTCTTTATCGGCGGCCAGTGGCGCGACGCTTCTGACGGCGCTACCTTTCACTCGGTCTGCCCCGCCAACGGCGAGGTGCTGGCCGCCTGCGCGCAGGCAACAAAGCAGGATGTGGACGACGCAGTAAAGGCCGCCTGGAAAGCGTTTGCCACCTGGAAAAAGACAACCGTTAGCGAGCGGGCAGCCATTCTCAACAAGATCGCTGACATCATCGAGGAAAACGCAGCGCACCTTGCACTGGTGGAATCCCTCGATAACGGCAAGCCGATCCGGGAAACCAGCACCATTGACATCCCCCTCTCCGCTGAGCATTTCCGTTATTTCGCGGGCTGTATCCTGGCGGAAGAAGGCAGCGCCAACATGCTGGGCGCAGACACCCTGAGCATTGTGCTCAATGAGCCGATCGGCGTAGTCGGCCAGATCGTGCCGTGGAACTTCCCCTTCCTCATGGCTGCCTGGAAGCTGGCCCCTGTCATTGCCAGCGGCTGCTGCACCGTCTTTAAGCCTTCCAGCGCCACACCGCTCAGTGTCCTGGAGCTGGCAAGGCTGCTCCAGGACGTCCTCCCTGCCGGCGTCTTTAACGTCATCACCGGCTCCGGCTCCAAATCCGGCCAGTACATGCTGGAGCATCCCGGCTTCTCCAAGCTGGCATTCACCGGCTCCACAGAAGTGGGCATCGACGTGGCCAAGGCCGCCGCGGAGCGACTGATCCCGGCCACCCTGGAGCTGGGCGGCAAGTCCGCCAACATCTACTTTGACGACTGCCAGTGGGACATGGCGATGGACGGACTGCAGCTTGGCATCCTGTTTAACCAGGGCCAGGTCTGCTGCGCAGGCTCCCGCGTTTTTGTCCAGGAGGGCATCTACGACAAATTCGTGGCGGAAGCAGTCAAGCGCTTCAACGCGATCAAGGTTGGTATGCCCTGGGATCCGGAAACCCAAATGGGCGCGCAGATCGACCAGAAGCAGGTGGATCGCATCCTGAAGTATATCGAGATCGGCAAACAGGAGGGCGCGACTGTGCTATGCGGCGGAGCGCGCGCTACGGAAGGCGATCTGGCAAAGGGCGCCTTTATGCAGCCGACCCTGCTGGCCAACGTCAGCAACAAGATGTGCGTGGCACAGGAGGAAATTTTCGGGCCGGTCGCCGTCATCATCAAATTCAAAACTGAGGACGAGGTCATTGCCATGGCAAATGACAGCGTTTACGGGCTGGGCGGCGCTGTTTGGACCCGCGACATCAACCGCGCGATGCGGGTTGCCCGCGGCATTGAAACCGGCCGCGTCTGGGTGAACACCTACAACTCCATTCCGGCCGG
>CAZFHQ010000145.1:0-3003 GCA_964519325.1 uncultured Clostridium sp. | reverse complement strand
TACACCTGCACCTATGGCGGCCAAAGCCGCGTCACAGTGCGGTGTGAGTATGCGGGCGGGTAACGGGAGCGTTCCGGTACAGCCGTGAGAAGCTCTGTCAGGGGGCAAAATCAAAAGAATAGATCAGCCAACACAGTCCGGCTTAGGCGGGACGGCGTTGGCTTTTTTGTTTGGGGAGGCTTTTTGCGGCGGGGAAGGCAAGCGCAAGGGCGTCCCGCCGCGCCCATCCCCTGGAAGATCGGTGAAAAGCAACAGGAAGCATGTGCCACAGACGAAAATTTCTGTGGAAATTGGGCAAAAATTGCACAACAGCCGGTGTGAACTTGCAGATCGTTAATTTTGTGACTTTGTCACATAACAAGGGAAAATCAGGGAAAACCCGCCTGTTTTCCGCTGTTTTTATCAGGAAATCCCGCGTGATTCCTTGCAAACCGTCTGTGTTTGTGATACAATTACCTTGAAAATTCCCAGGGGATAGGTGTAACGGTTTTGAATCTTTGATCCCTGCGTTATGCAATGGAGGCTGCGCTGGAACAGAACAGTTTCACCTGATCTGCGCCTGTATCGGGAAACGGCGGGGATTTTGGGATGGAACAAACGAATCACAAAGAAGGGTACGAAGGCATTTATGTATAAAATTTTGCGGAAACAACAATTAAACCCAACAGTAACACTCATGGAAATTTACGCACCCCAGGTTGCCCGCAAGGCGGAGCCGGGGCAGTTTATCATTTTGCGGACTGACGAGAATGGGGAGCGCATCCCGCTGACCATCGCGGACTTTGACCGGGAAAAGGGCAGCGTTACCATCATCTTCCAGCTTGTTGGCGCCACAACCACCGAGCTGGGCCAAATGGAGGTTGGCGAATGTTTGCAGGACTTTGCCGGTCCCCTTGGCACACCGACCCATACGCAGGGGCTGAAAAAGGTAGCCGTTGTAGGCGGCGGCGTAGGCTGTGCCATCGCGTATCCGGTGGCAAAAAAGCTGTTTCAGCAGGGGACAGAGGTCCATTCTATCGTCGGCTTCCGCTGCAGGGACCTGGTGATCCTGGAGGAGGAATTTCGGGCGGTCAGCAAGGTCATGCGGTTTATGACGGATGACGGCAGCTATGGCGCCAAGGGCCTGGTCACCGACGCGCTGAAAGAGCTGATCGAATCCGGCGAGCAGTACGATGAGGTCATCGCCATCGGTCCGATCATCATGATGAAATTTGTGTCGCTGCTCACCAAGCAGTACAATATCAAAACGGTCGTCAGCATGAACCCCATCATGATCGACGGTACCGGTATGTGCGGCTGCTGCCGCCTGATCGTCGACGGTGAAACACGGTTTGCCTGCGTAGACGGTCCGGACTTTGACGGCCATCTGGTGGATTTTGACAGCTTGATGAAGCGCAATGGTACTTACCGCGAGTTTGAACAGAAAAAGCTGCGGGAAGCAAATTGCAGATTGATGGGAGGGAACCAGTAATGGATGTATTGAAGAAAACGCCAATGCCCGTTGCCGACCCGGAGATCCGCAGCCGGAACTTTGAAGAGGTGGCCTTGGGCTACACGCCGGAGCAGGCGGTCGAGGAGGCGCAGCGCTGCCTGACCTGCAAGCACCGCCCCTGTGTGCAGGATTGCCCGGTTGGGGTGCCGATCCCGGATTTCATCGCCTTTATGAAGGAAGGGAAGTTTGAGGAGGCTGCGGCCAAAATCAAGGAAATGAACCTGATGCCGGCCATTTGCGGCCGTGTCTGCCCGCAGGAAAAGCAGTGCGAAAAGAACTGTGTCCGCGGGAAGCGCGGCGAGCCTGTGGGCATTGGGCGGCTGGAGCGGTTTGCAGCCGATTATGTGCGGGAGCATCATGGCGGCGGCGCGCTGATAAAGCCGGCGCCAAACGGCAAGAAGGTGGCTGTGGTCGGTTCCGGCCCGGCCGGCCTGACCTGTGCCGGCGAGCTGGCCAGGCGCGGCTACGCTGTCACTGTGTATGAAGCGCTGCACAAGGCCGGCGGCGTGCTGGAATACGGCATCCCGGAGTTCCGGCTGCCCAAGAGCATCGTAGACGACGAGATCAGCAACCTGAAAAAGCTGGGCGTCACCATCGAGACGAACTTTATCGTGGGCAAAACCGCCACCATCGACGAACTGATGGATGAGGAAGGCTTCCAGGCTGTGTTTGTTGGCAGCGGCGCCGGCTTGCCAAACTTTATGGGGATCCCCGGCGAGGAGCTCAACGGCGTTTATTCCGCCAATGAGTTCCTGACCCGCATCAATTTAATGAAGGCTTACCAAAAGGATTCCGCCACACCGATCATGCAGGCCAAGCGCATTGCCGTCATCGGCGGCGGCAATGTGGCCATGGACGCCGCGCGCTGCGCCATGCGGATCGGCGCGGAGAGCGTCACCATTGTATACCGCCGGACCGAGCACGAACTGCCGGCCCGTCTGGAGGAGATTGATCACGCAAAGGAAGAAGGCGTGGTGTTCCATATGCTCACCGGCCCAGTCGCCATTGAGGACGACGGGAACGGATGGGTCCGCGGGCTGCGCTGCATCCAGATGGAGCTGGGCGAGCCGGACGCTTCCGGCAGAGCGCGTCCTGTGCCGATTGAGGGCAGCGAGTTCCTCCTGGAGGCAGATTGCGTAGTCATAGCCATTGGCAATTCCCCGAACCCGCTCATCAGCAGGACGACGGCTGGCCTGGAGGTCAACAAGCGCGGCTGCCTGGTGCTGAGCGACGCCCCCGCCTGGCGCACGACCCGCGAGGGTATTTATGCCGGCGGCGACGCCGTGACCGGCGCGGCAACGGTCATACTGGCCATGGGCGCCGGCAAAGAGGCGGCCCACTCTATCCACGATTATTTGAGCGGCGGGGAAGAGGCCGCCGAGTAACGCTAACGGCGCAAACAAATCGAACAGAAAGACGCAAAGGGCAGACGCTGGCGGCGTCTGCCCTTTTTGGCGCGGCAAAAAAGCCCCGTGCCGCGGGGCATTGTAGCTGGCGCGTCAAGTGCATTG
>CAZFHQ010000144.1:0-3046 GCA_964519325.1 uncultured Clostridium sp. | reverse complement strand
CGTGCATCTCCCTGGAGGATCTGAGGGCAGAACGGTATGACAAGGTTGAAGCGGTGCTGACCGCTGTGGCCGGCTTTGGCAAAATCGTAGTCAACGCGGCCGACGACTGCGACCTGAAGGTGTTCTGTGTCGCGCTGCTGCGGGCAATTGCCAAGGGCAAGCGATACCTGTTCCGCTGCGCGGCCTCCTTTGTGAAGATCCTCAGCGGGACGCGGGACAAGCCGCTGCTGACAAGAGCGGAGATGCTGCCAAACGGATCCCGGCATGGCGGCATTGTGGTGGCAGGCTCCCACACCCAAAAAACGACCGCGCAGCTGGAGCAGCTGTTTCTCGTACCAAACACGGCTGCCATTGCTTTCCGCGCCGATCTTGTGCTGGAGGGGGACGACGCCTTTCAACGGGAGATCCGGCGGGTGGTACAGCTCTGCGAAGCGCTGATCACCGCCGGAAAAACGCCGGTATGCTATACCAACCGGTCGCTGCTCCATCCCCCAGGTGACTCACCGGAGGATGCGCTGCGCCGCTCGGTTAAAATTTCCGACGGCGTCCAGGCGCTGGTCGGCAATCTTTCTGTCGCGCCGTCGTTTGTCGTGGCGAAAGGCGGCATTACCTCCAGCGATGTAGGGATCAAAGCGCTGCGCGTCAAAAAAGCCGCCGTACTGGGGCAGCTGCGCCCCGGCGTTCCCGTCTGGCAAACCGGACCGGAAAGCAAGTTCCCCGGTATCCCCTATGTGATCTTCCCCGGCAATGTGGGCAGCGACGCTACCCTGCGGGAAGCGGTGGAGCGCCTGCTGGGGCAGGACTGAGCCGCCTTGCCGGCCAGTTTTTTCGTAAAAAACGCTGGATTCCGTTCATTGCTCTGCATTCAGCCGCACAGTATCTTGTTAAAATCACTAAATC
The DNA here is from genome assembly GCA_964519325.1 of uncultured Clostridium sp. Lineage (GTDB taxonomy): Bacteria > Bacillota > Clostridia > Oscillospirales > Acutalibacteraceae > UMGS1071. The sequence goes on along the minus strand of CAZFHQ010000144.1, from coordinate 2,146 downwards.
TTCTTATTCTTCTCTGCGCATAAAAACCAAACTTCTTTTTTGACTTACAAAAAATACGCAAAAAGATGTATAATTATTATAGTAGCTGTGGAAATTGCACCGCAGCAAATCCTACAATAAAGGTCTGAAAACAAGATGTATGCAGTCAATGACACGATTTTATACGGCACGCTGGGCGTTTGCAGAATCGAAGGGATTCGCAGGGAAACGATCGGCGGCGCCTCTCACGAATACTATGTGTTAAAGCCAATGGTCTCCAACCGTTCCACCATTTATGTGCCGACGGATAATGAAACGCTGGTGGATCGGATGCGGCCGATTTTAAGCGCCGATGAAAGCTGCTCCCTCATCCGCTCTATCCCCAAGCTGGACGCCCTTTGGATCGAAAATGAAGCGGAGCGCAAGGAGGCCTATCAGGAATTAATGCATCAGGGCAACCCCACCGTGCTGGTGCAGATCGTAAAAGCGCTGTATTTGCAGCAGCAGCGGCAGCACGCCAAGGGGCGCAAGCTGCACATTGCAGACCAGCACTTTTTTAAGCTGGCGGAAAAGCTGTTGTATGAGGAGTTTGCCGTTTCGCTGCAAATAGAATTGGATCAGGTGCAGCCGTTCATCCAGGAGCAGATCGGCCTGGAACAGCAGCACGCCTGACAGGGCGCATAGAAAAACAGCCTTTCTTCTGACGGTCACAGGGTAATGCCTGCGCGCATCAGAAGGAAGGCTGTTTTGTTATTCAAAATGAAAACTGACAGGTTTAACAGGGCGCTGCGCAGCAGCTATACCTGCCAGCTATGCAGATAAGCCGACTGCTCAGGCGTAAGGGTATCAATGGCGAAGCCCCAGAATTTCAGCTTCCTGGCAGCGACGTCCTGGTCGATCTCCTTTGGCACACGGATGATCTTTTCGGTAAGGCTGTTCCGGTGCTGTACCAGATACTGGGCGCTCAGCGCCTGGATGGCAAAGCTCATGTCCATGATCTCCGCCGGGTGGCCGTCGCCTGCGGCCAGGTTGACCAGCCGCCCCTCGCCGATGACATAGAGCCAGTTGCCGTTGGGGAGCTTGTAGCCCTGAATATTGTTGCGGGCCAGCTTTTGTTCCACGGCGATCTCGGAGAGTTTCTTCACGTTAACCTCCACGTCAAAGTGGCCGGCGTTGCACATGATGGCGCCGTCTTTCATCACGCGGAAAGCGTTCTCGGTGATGACGTCCCGGCAGCCGGTGACCGTGATAAAGAAGTCGCCTGCCTTGGCTGCCTCCACCATGGGCATCACCTTGAAGCCGTCCATGACCGCTTCCATCGCTTTGACCGGATCAATCTCTGTGATAATAACGGACGCGCCCAGCCCCTTGGCACGCATAGCCACGCCCTTGCCGCACCAGCCATAACCGGCGACGACTACATTTTTGCCGGCCACAATGAGATTTGTGGTGCGGTTGATGCCGTCCCATACGGACTGGCCGGTACCGTAGCGGTTGTCGAACAGGTGCTTGCAGTCGGCGTCGTTGACCAGCATCATGGGGAATTTCAGCTGACCAGCCTTATCCATGGCGATGAGCCGCAGGATGCCGGTGGTAGTCTCCTCACAGCCGCCGATCACATTGGGGATCAGCTCCGGGTACTCCTGGTGGATTAGGTTTACCAGGTCGCCGCCGTCGTCGATGATAATGTTGGGGCCAGCTTCGATGACCTTGCGGATGTGGTCGGTGTATTCTTCTTCTGTGGCGTTATACCAGGCGTAAACATGCAGGCCGTCATGCGCAAGGGCCGCCGCAACGTCGTCCTGGGTGGAGAGCGGGTTGCTGCCGGTGATATACATCTCCGCGCCGCCTGCCGCCAGCACCTTGCACAGATACGCCGTTTTTGCCTCCAGGTGAATGGAAAGGGCGACCTTCAGCCCCTGAAACGGCTGCTCGGCGGCAAATTCTGCCTCAATGCTGCGGAGCAGGTCCATATTCCGCTTGACCCACTCGATCTTCCGTTTGCCGCTCTCCCATAAATTAATATCGCGAATTTGACTGCTCATAGAGGTTCCTCCTTTATTGGATGCGGCTGATCGCCGCTTGTGCCTTTCGATAGATCTCCCGCTCGTCCGCGTTGACGAGATGGCCGCCCTCCACGACCACCTTGCCGCCGACCAGGACGGTG
>CAZFHQ010000143.1:0-3068 GCA_964519325.1 uncultured Clostridium sp. | reverse complement strand
CTCATTGGTGCGACCGACGCGAACCTGCAAATGGCTCACGACTACGGTTTTATCATTTACGCTATGATGCCCTTTGCGTTGGCACAGAACACCCTGGCGTCGATCATCCGGGCGGACGGATCGCCCAGGTACGCGATGGCCGCGATGATTGTGGGCGCGGTCATTAACATCATCGGCGACCCGGTAGCGATCTTTGTGCTGGATATGGGTATTCAAGGCGCGGCCTGGGCAACCATTCTCGGCCAGTTTGTCAGCTTTCTTATCTGTGCCGCCTATCTCTTTCGGAGCAAGAGCTTTCGCATCAAAGCGTCCAGCTTTAAGCCTCACGGCGCCCTGCTGCGGCACATGACGGCCCTGGGCGCCTCCAGCTTTTTGACGCAGGTTTCCATCGTTATCATTACCATTGTCAACAACGTTCTCCTGGTCCGCTACGGCGCGGAGTCCATCTACGGCGCAGATATTCCCCTGGCCGCTTTTGTGGTCATCATGAAGCTCTTCCAAATCGTGCTGAACATTGCAATCGGCATCGCCGCCGGCGCTCAACCCATCGTGGGCTTTAACTACGGCGCTAAAAAATACGATCGGGTGCGCCATCTGCTGAAGCTCATCTTGATTTGGACGGCTATCGTCTGCGTAGTCTGCACCATATTCTTTGAGGCGATCCCCGGCGTGTTCATTCAGTTATTCGGCGCGGACAGCGAGCTCTATACCCAGTTCGCGACCGCCTGCCTGCGGATCTACCTGTCGCTGATTGTCTTCACCTGTCTCCAAAAGGTATGCGCCATCTTTTTGCAGTCCATCGGCAAGGCCAAGGTCGCCGCGCCGCTATCTGTTCTGCGGGACGCATTGCTGATCGTCTTTTCCCTCACCGCCCCGCTGCTTTTGGGCGTAACCGGCATCTTCTGGGCCGCGCCTGTCGCAGACATTATCGCCATCCTCATCACCGCCGCCGTGATGATCAGCCAGTGGCGCAAGCTGGGCAATCAGCAGGCAGAACCCTCCGCCGCGGAGCAGCCCGCGATCCAAGCGACCCATAAGGGCGTTGTGGTGACTATTTCCAGAGAACACGGGTCCGCCGGAAAGCGCATCGGCCAGCTTGTTGCCCAACGATTAGGTGTGCCGTGCTACTACAAAGAAATGGTGGCGCTGGCGGCACAGGAGAGCGGCTTGGCCAAAGAGTTTATTTCCGGCATCAATTCAGATGAAAACGCCGTCATGCGGGAGCTGTATCTCTCCACCAACCCTGTCCAGCGGGCCATTGTCGCGCAGGGCAAGGTCATCCGGGAAATTGCCGATGCCGGCGCTTGCGTGCTGGTTGGGCGTGCGGCAGATTATGTGCTGCGGGACTATCCCAATGTGATCCGTGTCTTTCTCCACGCGCCAAAGGACTACCGCATGAAGAAGATCATGGAGATGTACGGCGACAGCGCCGAGGATGCCAAACGGAGCATGAACCGCTCCGATGACGCCAGGAGCGCCTATTACAAGAGCATCTCCGGTCAGGATTGGGGGGATCCCCACGGGTATGAACTGTGCATCGACACCTCTATTGGCGAGGACGCCGCCGCCACACTGATTTGCGACTACGCAAGCCGCGCAGAGCTATGAGTCCTCCCGCTTGCTTTTCCGTCTGACTTCGCAACAAAAAACACCCGAAAACAGGAAGTCGACTTCCTGTGATCAGGTGTTTTTCTTTTTCGCAAATTTTCACAAACAGGAAAAACGGCAAGCTGCGCCGTCATGGATCATACTGCCGAGCCGCTTTCCTTGCCAGGCTGCTGTGCGCTCCCTTTCCCCGCATTGCCGGGCTGGTTCATGCCGCCGCCTTTCCTGCCGGGATCGCCCATACCGCCAAAACCGCCGCCCTCGCTGTAGAGCAGGCTTGTCATGGTGACCTCCCGTTCGGTGGTTCCGCAAATCAGCGTATAGGTCTCGCCCTCGGTCAGCTGCGGACAGCTGAACAGCACGCTGCTGAAGCTCTTTTCTGTGGTGTAAGAGGCCAAAACGGTACCGTCACTGCCCTGCAGAATCACTGTATCGCCCGCCGCACCGGAGCAGTTTAGCAGCATAGCGCCCTGGGTGGAGCTGCCGCCAAAGTTTTGCGCCATGCCGCTGGCGCCGACCGCCACCACAGTGCCGCCGGTAATCGCGGAGTCGCCGTCACAGTCCAGCGCGCTGTTGGCGTTGTCAGTCGGGCCGGAAATGTAAAGCTCTCCGCCATTCACATACAAGCTGCCGTTGGAGTCCACCCCGTCGCCATCGGCCACAATGGAGAGCGCGCCACCGTTGATGGTGAGCACACTGTCCGCGTCCGCCGCGAAGGAATCCTGCATCCGTCCGCCGCCAAAGCCGCTTTGATCAGCGCCGCCCGCAGCGTTCAGGCCGTCGTCGCTGGCCACAATGGAGATGGCTCCCCCGTTGATGGTCACCGTCTGGCCCTCAATACCCTCATAGGCTTCTGTGATGGAGATCATGCCGTCCTCAATGATAACATCGCCGTCACCGTGGATGGCGTCGTCGCCGGTGGAAATCTGGAAGGTGCCGTCCGCCACGGTGACATTGCCGTTGGAATGGATGGCGTCGTCAGCAGAATCAAGTACAAAGGTGCCGCCGTTGATCGTCAGGTCGCCGTCGCACTTCATGCCCTTTGTGCTGGCAGAGCTATCGTCCGCGTCCGTGTCGCTCTGCTGGGAGAACATCCCCGCCGAAGCAGATTCCTCCGCATTGGCGCTGCCGCCGCCTGCCGAACAGTGATACGTCCCGCCGTCAATCTGGAGCGCAGCGGCAGCGTCCAGCGCGTCGCCGTCAGCTGTGATCTCAAAGGTCCCGTCTGCAATGTAAAGATAGCCCAGCTCCGCGTCGTCCGTATTTTCCGCATGGATGCCGTCCTTACCCGAAGCCAGCACAAACGAGCCTTCCGCAATGCGAACGCTGTCCTTGCCGGAAAGGGCATGGCTGGCAGCGGTAATCTGATAAGTGCCGCCAGTAATCACCAGGTCATCTTTAGAAACGACCCCGTGGCCGCAGGCGGAATTGACTGTCAGCGTGCCGCCGCCATTGAGCGTCAG
>CAZFHQ010000142.1:0-3087 GCA_964519325.1 uncultured Clostridium sp. | reverse complement strand
TTCGCCAATGGCCCGGCCAATGCCCAGCACCACGCCCGCCAAAATGCCGGACTTGGCCGCCGGCAGCGTGGCAAAGAATACGCCGCGCTCGTGGGTGGCGCCCAGGGCCAGCGCGCCCTCATAATAGCTCTGCGGCACAGCGCGGATGGCCGACTCTGACAGGTTGATGATCGTTGGCAGGATCATCATGCCCAGCAAAATGGAGGCGGTGAGGATATTGCTGCCGGCGCCGCCGAACAGGGCGCGGATGGCCGGCACGATGATGACCATGCCAAAAAAGCCGTATACGATAGAGGGGACGCCCGCCATCAGGTTGACCGCCGGCTTGAGCACCCGATACAGGGGCCTGGGGCAGAACCTTGCCAGGAACACGGCGGCGAGCACCCCGATGGGTACGCCGATGAGGATGGCGCCCGCCGTAACATACAGGCTGCCCAAAATAAAGGGCAGGATGCCGTACAGGCCGTTGGACGGCTGCCAGGCGGTTCCCAGCAGGAAATGGAACACGCCGATTTTGCCGATGGCCGGTATCCCGTTGACGAACAGGAAGAGGCAGATCAGGACGACAGCGGCGACCGAGGTACACGCCGCTAGGAGAAAGACCAGCTTCATTCCGGTTTCTTTGAACTGTTTCATTGTTGTCCTCCAAAGTGGGCAAGGCACGCGCGGGGACGCGGCCGCGCCCTGTGCGCATGCGGCCCCGTCAGGCGATCTGGGACCAGTCTGTGACAGCGCCGGTATAGATTGCCTTTACCTGTGCCGAGGTCAGCCCGTCTACCGTGTTCCCGTTGTTGACAATGACCGCGATGCCGTCCACCGCGATGGCGGTCGCCGTCAGGCCGGACGATGCTTCCTCCTCCTTCAGCTCGCGGGAGGCCATGCCGATGTCGCAGACGCCCTCCTGCACCGAGGTGATGCCGGTGGTGGAGTCAATGGTCTGGATCTCGATCTGGGCGTTGGCGTTCACCGCCAGATATGCCTCTTTGAGCGATTCCATCACAGGGGAGACAGAGCTGGAGCCGACGATGGTTATTTTGCCGCTGGGCTTGCTGCCCTCATAGGGCTGGGCGTTCTCCGCCGCCGCGATATACTTGTTCTCCTCCACAATGGACTGCCCGTCGCTGCTCAGGATAAAGCTGATGAAGTCCTGGGCCGCGTCGCTAAGCCCGTCTTTTGTCACAATGTTAAACGGGCGGGACGCCGGATAGGAGCCGTCCTTGACATGCTCTGTGGTGGCTTCCGCGCCGTCGATGGCCACGGCCTTTACGCTGCCGTCCAGCGAGCCAAGAGACAGGTAGCCGATGGCGTTGGGGTCGCCGGCCACGTTGGTCATCATCACGGCGGTGCTGTTGGTGATGGAGGCGTCCGCCTTTGTTTGGTCTACCTTGGTTCCGTCGGCCTGCGTTTCTTCAATGCCGAACAGCTCCACAAAGGCGCCTCTGGTGCCGGAGCCGTCCTCGCGGGAGACTACATTGATGGCGCCGGCAGCGGCGCCGCCGGACTCGCCTGTGCCGCCGCAGCCTGCCAGCGCGCCGATCATCAGCAGCGCGGCCACCGCCGCAGCCAGTTTGCCTGCTTTGCTCTTTTTCATGGTAAAACGCTCCTTTTCTAAGATGGGATTTGCTTTGTTCGCTATGGTTTCATTGTAATATAGTTATGTAAAATACCGAAGTTGCAGAAGGTTAAATCTGTGTAAAATCCCCGCGGGAACACGGGGCGATTGTATTTTTTCGGGAAATATGATACAATAGCGTTGCTTTTGTACTTTTGTAGCGTACAGGGGGAATTTGAAAGAAAGGAGAGAGGCGTCAATGGGGGATATTGTTGCGTCGCGCACCTTGAATGAGCTGTATATTTATTTGGATATCGCGTTTTTGATCATTCTCGCCGCGTTCCTCTGGTTCACAAAACGGAGAGTGGCGTTTTTCTTTGGCATTGCCGGCGGCCTGCTGTACTTTGCCGTGGACTATGGTATTTTTTATCTGGCCCTGCACACCCGCACAGTCACCGGCGCCAACACCGCGCTGTTCCTGCTCTGGCTCAGCATGAGCTACGGGTTTACCAACTTTGTGTGGATCTGGCTGATGCTGGACCGGGATAAGCACAGGGTAGAGTGGTCGGTGCTCATCGCTTCGGGCTGGATCTGCTCGGCCATGATGAGCAACAGCTTTGGCGGCAATTTCAAAGAGATCCACATCGCCAGAGGCACCAGCTCCTATCACGGCATTATGGCGCTGTGGCTGTTTGTCGGCTTCGCCCTGCTGTTCCTTTATAACCTGCGGGTAAAGGATAAGAGCAAAAAAGCGCCGATCCTCTATCTGGTTGTGGTCGGCGTGGCGGTGCAGTTTGCCTGGGAATTTATCCTGCTCATCACCGGCATCCGCGCGGTGGGCGTCATGCCGCTCATCGTGAACTCGCTGGTCGAGACTACGCTGGGTATGCCCGGTATCTATCTCATCTGGCGGCTTGTCACCAAGCGCTGGAATGAGGATATGTCCCGCAAGCTGCCAAAACAGGCGGCGGCGGAATAAAAAAGAAAATGTACCCGATGCGGCAGTTTGCGAAAGGCTCTGCCGTGGTACGGGTACATTTTTTGTTTCCATATTCTGTTCCTGTCAAAAAAGCCCCTTTGCACAGGGGCGGGTGTGCTGCCGTCAGGCGGCTTTTGTGGGGCAGGCCCCGCGGCGATGGGCGGTCAGTCGCTGAAGACCGCGCCCACCGAGCTGGACTGCACCAGCTTGGCGTAGCGCTTGAGGTAGCCGGTCAGCTCCTTCTGCGGGGGCTGCCAGCCGGCCTTGCGCTTTGCCAGCTCTTCGTCGCTGATGCGGACCGAGAGGCTCCGCTCAGGAATGTTGATGTCGATGATGTCGCCGTCCTCAATAAAGGCGATCATGCCGCCGGCAGCCGCTTCCGGCGCAACGTGGCCGATCGACGCGCCTCTTGTCGCGCCGGAGAACCGGCCGTCTGTGATGAGGGCCACGCTGGAGCCAAGGCCCATGCCGGTGATGGACGCCGTCGGCTGGAGCATCTCGCGCATACCGGGGCCGCCCTTGGGGCCTTCGTAGCGGATGACCACCACGTCGCCGG
>CAZFHQ010000141.1:0-3127 GCA_964519325.1 uncultured Clostridium sp. | reverse complement strand
CTTCGAGTGCATTCACGAGATGAAGCTCATTGTGGACCTGATCTATCAGTCTGGCTTCGCGGGCATGCGTTACTCCATCTCCAACACAGCCGAGTACGGCGACTACATCACCGGCCCAAAAATCATTACCGAGGACACCAAGAAGGCCATGAAGAAGGTCCTCTCGGACATCCAGGACGGCTCTTTCGCGAAGGAGTTCCTGCTGGATATGTCCGATGCTGGCGGCCAGGTACACTTTAAGGCAATGCGCAAGGTTGCTTCCGAGCATCCTGCCGAGAAGATCGGCGAGGAGATCCGCCAGCTCTATAGCTGGAACGGCGAGGACAAGCTGATCAATAACTGATCACCAGGTAATTGGAAGATAAGAACCACCCCTGCCGAGGTAATTTGGCGGGGTGGTTTTCTTAATCGTATGCTTTCCTTCGTTTTGGCTGCGGCGGCGGGCCTGATACTGCTCCGCAGCGTGCAAGAAACGCAAAACAGCACCCCACCGAGATTTTTGTTTCTCGGCGGGGTGTTTTCTGTGGCGGTGTTCAGAGGAAACCGCCTGCTTTCTGCCCTTCGCAGCCTGGTTGCGGGAGGATGACGGCTGCGTGCGAGGCGCTGCCATATGGCGGCTTTCCCACGCCGATGCCGCACAATTTTTTGAAAAATAGAGGATGAGTATTCAGGAGAAATCAAGTGAAAATAAGAGAAAAAGAGAGGTTTCTTCCAGCGGATTAAAAAATTCAAAAATTGCTATTGACACTGCCCATGGGATGTGGTATTATAACAAGGCATTGTGCCGGACCCTGCAACACGCGAGCCGGCATGGATTGAGAATCACACAGAATGATCTGAATGGAATGAAGGAGGAACTTGCGATGTCCACATTTATGGCAAAAGCTGGTCAGGTTGACCGCAAATGGTATGTGCTGGACGCTGCTGGCAAGCCGCTGGGCCGTGTTGCAACAGAGGCCGCCAAGCTGCTCCGCGGCAAGCACAAGGTTACGTTTACACCCCATGTTGACTGTGGTGACCATGTGATCATCATCAACTGCGCAGAGGCAGTGCTCACCGGCAACAAGCTGGAGAACAAGTATTATTACCGCCACACAGGGTATATCGGCCACCTGAAGAGCGTCCGGTATGACACCCTGATGGAAAAGAACCCAACGAAGGCAATGGAGCTGGCTGTGAAGGGTATGATCCCGAACAACACCATCGGCAGAAACGCGCTGACAAGACTCCGCCTGTATGCAGGGGCCGAGCACAAGCACGCGGCACAGCAGCCAACCGTTTGGGATAAATAAGAGAGGAGGCAACGATTATGTACCAGAAGGATCCATATTTTTACGGCACAGGCAGAAGAAAGAGCTCTGTTGCCCGCGTAAGACTGTACCAGGGTACTGGCAAGGTTACCATCAATGACAGAGATATCGACGATTATTTCGGCCTTGAGACACTGAAGCTCATTGTCCGCCAGCCGCTGGTGCTGACAAAGACCGATGAGAAGTTCGACGTTGTTTGCCGCGTGGCAGGCGGCGGCGTAACAGGCCAGGCCGGCGCAATCCGCCATGGCATCTCCAGAGCGCTGCTCCAATATGATTCTGAGAATCTGCGCCCAACTCTCAAGAAGGCCGGGTTCCTCACGCGTGACCCAAGAATGAAAGAGCGTAAGAAGTACGGTCTTAAGGGCGCGAGAAGAGCACCGCAGTTCAGCAAGAGATAAGCAGAGAGAAACCGCAATCGCAGGCGGCTGGCACGGGTTTGCGCCCTGGCTGGCGAGCGGATTGCCCGCGGCGGCTTTGTTTTTACAATTGAACAGGCGCAAAAGCCCCAGGGAAATCAACGTTTCCCTGGGGATTTCTTTTTTGTATTTGCAACGCTGGTTTGGTACGATTAGCTGGATCTGACCACCAAATTGCTATGTACGAGGGCGGGCGCACCGCCGAAGGGCAGCGTTCGGGACGAGCAGAGCGTCAGGGCGTTTTAGCCGTTTGGCCAGCTTCGTTCCCGCAATAATACAGGAAGGACCGCAGCCTTGACCATGCGGACATATCCCAGTCCCCATCCAAGGCCATCTGGAACAGCGGAGCGGGGCAAAGCTCGGCCAGGCCCCGCATCTCCAGCACCATGGCCGTGTTTTCGTAGCGCGGCGTCAGGTGAAGCACGCCGGCGCAGGAGCTTCCGGCTTGCACAGCCTTAGCATAGCGGTAACGGCCATTCCCTCCGGCAAAGTTGGCCAGGAACCGATCTCCCAGGGCAGTCAGCTCCGTTGGGTCGGCGGCAAAGGGGCTGCGCGCGCCCAAGGCTTCCGCTGTCTGAACCATCTGATCCCTGCATTTTTTCAGGCGGGTGGCTTTACCCTTTTCATTGTCCTGCCACAGGAACCAAAGAAATTCCGACAGAGGGGCTCGGAGGATGGTGTCCCCCTCCGCTTCCAGTGTCTCCAGGATCCTCTCGTTGAAAGAGGTAAGGCACAGCGGTGTACCCACTGCGGCCAACCGCCGCCCTGTCACAGGCAGTGTGGCGATGTGTTGGGCCAGGGAGCGCAGCGTTTCCCAGGCGGGGATAGCGGAGGGCCGCAGGGCGTTTCGCTGCTCCAGCGGGGCAGCGTAAAGGAGGTCGCCCGTCAGGATAGCCCGAAACAGGAGATCAAGATTCGCCGCCGTTTGAGGCAGGGTTTCCAAAATGGGGACGACCAGGCCCACATCGCTCCAGCCCTTACCTTCCAGGATTGATCGGATGGCCCGGGCGTATTGCCCGTCGGCTTCGGCGCCCAAGGTGGCGGGGATCATAAACTGGACGGGAGCGTTTGTTTGCGCCAGCACATCAAAGATGCCGCCGAGCAGAGCCGGGAAGGGCAGGTATTCCTTGGAGTTGGTGGCCATCCGGCCCAGGGCAAGGATCCGCTGGTTGATCGGTTCCATGGGGACAGCTTCCACACCCAGGGCGGTTTTGCAATACTCCGCCAAATAAGAGGTGTACCATCCCAAATTCGGGAGATACAGGGGCTTGCCCTCCTTGGGCTTGCGGTCCAAGGCTGCCGGACGCGCCGATACCGCCTTGAGGTCAAATCCCGCCGGAAGGGGTTGGGCTGGCCGGTGGGACAGGCTGTTCAGGAATGCTTCGATTCGGGTGATGA
>CAZFHQ010000140.1:0-3138 GCA_964519325.1 uncultured Clostridium sp. | reverse complement strand
AGCACAAAACGGGCGTCCTCAATGGCCTGCTTCTGCGCCAAGCGGTCCGCCTCCTTTTCCTCCCGTCCCTCAGCCAGCAAGGCAGCCTTGCGTTCTTCCTTTAAAATAGCGGTCAGCCGGTCATAATGGCGCTGGTCTTCCTCCATGGCAGCCAAAAACTCCGCTTTTGCCGCCGGGCTGGCCGCGATCTGGGGCGGCACCACATAGTCGAAATTCCGCTCAGAAACATAGCGCTGGCTCTGCACGCTGAAGGACGCCATCCGATGGCGGGTGATCTGCGCCAGCAGCGACCGGGAGACCCCCTCGATGCCAAAGGTGAACGAGGCATGCTCAATGGGGCTCTCGTGGCCGATCTCCGCCAGCATTTCCACAAAGGACGCGGTCTTTTCTTCGGTCAGCCCGTCCATAATATGGTCGATGCCGGACGGGGAATAACACAGCTTTGCCGCGGACGCAACGATCTTTTCCGGCATGGCGGTGTGGGTGATTAAAGTAACCTTTGCCATAGCGCCCCTCCTTATCACTGAAATTATACAGTATATTATAGCAAAAATCGCGGCATGATTCAACAAAAAAATAAAGCAAACACAAAACAACACCCGCAAACACGGGCCAGCCCGCCAAAATACAAGAATTTAAAATTTATTCATACGATATTCACCCGAAAAACAACAATTTTTTCTATCATAGAAAAATACATTCCGGTGCAGCGCTGCGCCGCCAACTCTTCCGCAGGAGGCTTTCCTATGGCAACACTGCTTTCATTCCTGGCGCAATCGTTCCAATGGTTTTTGCTTTACAGCTTTGCCGGCTGGTTCTATGAGACGCTCCTGTGTTCTATCCGGCAAAAACGGTTCGTCAACCGCGGCTTTTTAAACGGCCCTTACTGCCCCATTTACGGCTGGGGCGCCGTGCTGGATATTTTGGCCCTCGGAAAGCTGACAAACCCATTCCTGCTGTTTGTGCTGGGCGCGCTGCTCAACTGCTCGCTGGAATACCTCACCTCGTTCGCCATGGAAAAGCTGTTCCATATGCGCTGGTGGGACTACTCCAACCGGAAATTCCAGCTCAACGGGCGGGTTTGCCTGCAAGGTGCGCTGGTGTTCGGCGCCTTTGCCGTGCTGCTGCTCAAGGTCGCCCATCCTCTGGTCCTGCTGCTGCTCGCGCAAATCCCCGCCGTCCCGCTGACGGTCATCACCGCCGTACTGTTCCTCCTTTTCCTGGCAGACAACATCATTACCTTTGCCGGCTTCATTGGGTTTGAGGAAAAACTGCACATTTTCTCCGCCCAGCTGGAGCAGCGGCGGGAGGCCGTGCAGGAAACGCTGCAAGCCGCCGGAACCGAAGCCGCGGAAAAAATCAGCAGGGCCGCCACCGGTCACGCCCTGCTGCATAAGCTGAACTACCAGCAAAAGCGGATGCTCCGCGCCTTTCCAAAACTGAAGGCCCGCCGCGGCAACGCCGCGCTGGCCGCGCTGCGCGCAGCCATTGGGGAAAAGGCCAGCCAGCGGCGCAAGGCAAAAAAGCGCTGACCCCGCCCCACAAACAGGACAGCCGCCGAAAAAAGCGAAACAGCATACCGATTTGGCGTAAATCCTTGACAAACAGACGATGTTTTCTTATAATATTGTGTGAAAAACTAGACAAATGTGCTCTTTCCCCTTCCGCACCGCATCCCTTACTGACGCGGGGGAACGGGCGGAGGGAGCTGTTCCAACTTAAAAAAAGCAAAGCAGTCGAAAGGCTGCGGCGCAAAACTAAGGGCCTTTACAGATGGATTCTGATGGCAGCCGGTTACATAATAGAGAAAAAAGGCTGCCGAAACAGGCGGCTTTTTTTGTTAGCTTCCACCCGTTCAGCGCCGCGGCGCCGCAAGAAACCACGAAAAAAGACAAGATTTTGGAATGCCATGCCGGAAAAATAAAGCGAACAAACGGCGAAATGGCAGCAGCGCGGAACAGGCCGATGCAAAGCGGTTCATGCGTCTTTTGCAATGAAAAGCCGGAATCAGGGGGGGAAAAGATGAAAGATACGATGCAGCAGTATTTGCACAGCGCAAAACACAACCGAACCATACGCAGCAGGCTGACAGCCCTTCTCATTGTGTTGTCGCTGCTGGTTGTCGCCGGCGTGGCCTGGTCGCTGCACCTGAACGGCGAATCCATCAGTACAAAGACCTATTGCGGGCTGGAGGAACACACCCACAGCGAGGAAAACGGCTGCTACGAAACCCAGCTGACCCTCACCTGCACAGAAGACCACGAACACAGCGACGCCTGCTACACGGCCGAGCAAACGCTCGTCTGCCAGGCTGCGGAGCACACTCATTCTCTTGCCTGCTACTCTAACCCGGAGGCCGATGTGGAAACGGCGGCAGACTGGGAGCAAACCCTGGCGGACGTGGAGCTGACCGGCGTTTACGCCGATGACGTCCTTGCCATTGCGAAGACCCAGCTGGGCTATACCGAGAGCGCCGACAACTACCAGGTGGCGCTGGACGAGGACGGCAATGAAACGGAGGAAACCCTGGGCTACACCCGCTATGGCGACTGGTACGGCGACCCCTATGGCGGCTGGGACGCTTACTTTGCGTCATTCTGCTTCCATTACGCTGCGGTGCCGGAAAGCGCGTTCCCCCAGGCAGAGTCTGCCGGCGCGTGGGTCGCGCTTCTCTCCGGCGAGGAATGGGAGCTGTACCGGACGGCGGAGGATTACGCCCCCTACCCCGGCGACCTGGTATTCTTCGATACCGACGAGGACGGCCAGGCCGACCGTGTGGGCATTGTCTCCCAGCTGGACCCGCAGTATACCGGAACCGAGGAATTTTACGAGGACGACCCGAACGATACCCTCACCGGCTTTACAGCCATTGCGGGCGACAGCGGCAACGCGGTAGCGGAGCGCAGCTATACGCTGACAGACAAAACCATCCTGGGCTATGGCGCGCTGTCACTGGTGAACGGCGCGGAACCCCAGCCGCAAAGTATGGACCTTGATTCGTCGATAACAGTCAGTACGGTCGATTCCTTTTTGCTTTGGATCTACGACGCCACCTCCGGCGGGTCGATCATTGTTAACAGAGGAAGCGGCAATCCGATCACAGACGCTTTGACATACACTGATACAGATAGCAATGAA
>CAZFHQ010000139.1:0-3204 GCA_964519325.1 uncultured Clostridium sp. | reverse complement strand
CCGCCTCCTGCCGGGCGTCCATGGCCTGCTGCACCTGCGGCGGCAGCTCCACATCCATGCCGCTTTCCGCCGCGGCTTCCTCCGCGAACTCCCAGTCGCCCTGCTCCTGGGGGATGGGCCGGCAGCCCTCTACGCCGTCGCAGCCGTTTTCTTCACATTCCCGGCAGAACTCCTCAAAATCCTCATCGTCAAAATTATAGATCTCGCTTTGGCACTGGGTCAGCTCGTCCAGCTTCATCTCCGCGCGCTGGAGGCGGCGCTCCGCGTGGTCCACCTCGGCGCAGTAAAATTCCGTTTCGTTGTTCTCCTCGTCCCGCAGGTTGTGATAATAATATTTGCCCAAGGCGATATACGCTTCGTTGGCGTTCTGCCGCTCGTCCTGAATGACGTGCTTCACCTTGCTGACCAGGGAGATCTTCCGGTTTTTGTCCACCACAAAATTGATCGCGCCGGAAACGCCGCCGCGCACCGTATGAAAAATGCTCATGCTCTTCCTCCGTTCCTGTTCTGCCTGCCCCGCAGGGCGCTGCGCTATAGTAATACAATTTTATTATACCGCGCCCCGCTGAAAAATAACAAGGAATATCGCTGTAATGAAAATGACAATCTTGCTACTATTTGGCCTTTCGGGCCGAAACCGGCCGGCCAAGCCAGGCAGCCGCTTTTCGCTGTCCAAATCTTGTGCCAACATAGCTGTTTTGCCGAACATATATTCGGAAATCTGTTGCGGAACCTGCTTTTTTCTGCTAAAATAAGAATTAGATATCCGAACAAACGTTCTGTTTGTTCGCCCAATTTTTCAGAAAAAAGAGAGGAACACCAAATGAAAGATTTTGCGTCATGGTCACAGGAGTACCTGTTGGAGGCAGAGGCGCTGCGCCGGCGGGTGGCCGTTTTGCGGTCAGAGCTGGCCGCCGCCCCGTGCAGCCAGTGCAGCGACCTGAACCGGCGGATCGCGATCCTGTATACCATGTATCTGGAATGCCGCCACACCGGCCAGCTCCTGCGGGAGCACCCCGCCGCGCTGCGGGAACAGCAGTTGGGAGGGAGCGCCCATGGCAGCCAAGCGAGTCAGCTTTGACCTGATGGAAGCCTGCCTGGGCAGGCCGGACGACGACCCCTTCCTGCCGGAGGACAGCGACGCAGAGTACCGCCGGATGCTGCAAACGCTCTCTGTTGTGATCGCCAACGAGCTGACCGACCGCCAGCAGGAATGTGTGGACCTGTATTATTTTGAGGGCAAAAAAATGCGGGAGATCGCCGCCATTCTGGGCGTCCAAACGCCGGCGGTCTCCAGGCAGCTAAAAAAAGCGCGGGCGCGCATCGAACGGATCTTTCGGTACAACTTCCGCCGTTTGGAGCAGCCCAACCGCCGCGCCCCGTAACAGCCCGCTTTCTTCTCCCCGCCGCGCTGCCGCGCGGCTTTTTTCTTTTGCCTCGCAGGCCGGACCATGGCAGGATCCGCGCGGGTTTTTTTCGCAAAAAGCGGCGGAAACAGAGGGAAAACGGTTGACTTTCCTCCTGTTTTAAGCTATTATCACATTACAATAGAATTGTGAAACAATGATCGACAGAAAGGCAGGGATGTTAGGGTTGGAAAACAGGCTGAAACTGTACGGCTTTAACAATCTGACAAAGACTCTCAGCTTTAATATCTACGACATCTGCTACGCCCGCAGCGAGCGGGCTCAGCGGGACTACGTTGCTTATATTGACGAGCAATACAACTCGGAGCGTCTCACCAACATTCTGTATGACGTGACCGAGATCATCGGCGCCCATGTGCTCAATGTCAGCAAGCAGGACTACGACCCCCAGGGCGCCAGCGTAAACATCCTCATCAGCGAGAACAACCTGCCGGTGGAGAGCATCGACGCCTCCTGCAACCGGGGCGACCTGGAGTTCCTGCGGCGGCGGGCCATGGTCCACGGCCACCTGGACAAAAGCCACCTGACGGTGCATACCTACCCGGAGTACCACCCGGACAACTCCATCTCCACCTTTCGTGTGGATATTGACATTTCCACCTGCGGGGAGGTCTCTCCGCTGAACGCGCTGGATTATCTCATCGGCAGCTTTGATTCCGACATCATCACCACCGACTACCGGGTGCGGGGGTTTACCCGCAATCTGCACGGCGACAAGCTGTTCATCGACCACAAGATCACCTCCATCCAGGATTATATCGCGGATGAAACGCTGGAACGGTATGACGCCATCGACGTGAACGTGTACCAGTCCAATATTTTCCACACCAAGCTGCTCATCAAGGAGATCAACCTGCAGAACTACCTGTTCAACACAGACGCCTATGAGCTTTCCCCGCGGGAACGGCTGGCCATCAGCGAGCGGCTGCGCCGGGAGATGATCGAGATCTTCAGCGGCACCAATATTTATTAACCGCCAAAAACAGGCAACTGCGAGAACGCGGCTGCCTGTTTTTCCACATTGGCCGCCCGCCGCAAAAGGCCAGCAAATATTCTGCCGGTATCCGCCGGCCGGAAAGGATCTGAGAATCAATTGAACAAGGAATGGCAAACAAAAGCGCCCATCTATGAGGCGCTGCTCCAGTACAGGGCCAACCGGGTCGTCCCCTTTGACGTACCCGGCCACAAGCAGGGCCGCGGCAACAAGGAGCTGCGGGAATTTTTGGGCAAAGACTGCCTTTCGGTAGACGTCAACTCCATGAAGCCCCTGGATAACCTGTGCCATCCGGTCTCCGTCATCAAAGAGGCGGAAGCCCTCACCGCCGACGCCTTTGGCGCTAAGCAGGCGTTTTTCATGGTGAACGGCACCACCTCCGCCGTGCAGAGCATGGTGCTCAGCGTGTGCAAGCAGGGCGAAAAAATCATCATGCCGCGCAACGTCCACCGCAGCGCCATCAACGCTTTGGTCATCAGCGGCGCCATTCCCGTCTATGTCAACCCCGGCACCAACCATGCGCTGGGCATCCCCCTGGGCATGGGGCTGGAGGACGTGCGGCAGGCCATCCGCAAGCACCCGGACGCCAAGGCGGTGCTGGTGAACAACCCCACCTACTACGGCATCTGCTCCAACCTGAAGGCCATCACCGAGCTGGCCCACCAGCACAACATGAAGGTGCTGGTAGACGAGGCCCACGGCACCCACTTCTATTTTGGCGCCGGTATGCCCGTCACCGCCATGGCTGCCGGCGCTGACCTGGCGGCGGTGAGCATGCACAAA
>CAZFHQ010000138.1:890-3424 GCA_964519325.1 uncultured Clostridium sp. | reverse complement strand
ACCATCGGCATTGGAGCCGGCGCGGCTGCGACGGCCAGGTGCTGGTGTATCAGGATATGATGGGACTGTTCTCAGACTTTACCCCGAAGTTCGTCAAGCGGTTTGGAGAGATCGGCAGCGCCATGACAAAGGCTTGCCGGGCCTTTGTGGCGGAGGTTGCACAGGGGCAGTTCCCAGGGCCGGAGCACACCTTCGCCATCGGCGACGACTTGCTGGACAAGCTGTATTAAGGAGGAGCGGGACATGGAAATCGCAACAACAGCACAACAGGTGCGGCAGCAGGTGAAGGCATGGAAGGCGGCGGGGCTGACTGTCGGGCTGGTGCCTACCATGGGCTTTCTCCACGAGGGGCATCTGAGCTTGATCCAGCGCGCCGTGGCGGAAAACGACAGAGTGGTGGTCAGCGTGTTCGTCAACCCGATCCAGTTCGGGCCAAACGAGGATTTTGCCACCTATCCGCGGGATTTTGAGAAAGACGCGGCCTTGTGTGAAGCGGCCGGCGCCGCCCTGGTTTTTCATCCGGAACCGGAAGAGATGTATCCGGAGGGCTTCTGTACCCATGTGGATCTGTCCGGCCTGACGGACAACCTGTGCGGCGCCAAGCGCCCAGGCCATTTTCAGGGCGTTTGCACGGTGGTATCCAAGCTGTTCCATATCGCGGCGCCGGACCGGGCATACTTTGGCGAGAAAGACGCCCAGCAGTTGGCGGTGATCCGCCGCATGGCGCGGGATTTGAACTTTGATCTGGAGGTTGTCGGCTGTCCCATCGTGCGGGAAGCCGACGGTCTGGCCAAAAGTTCCCGCAACACCTATCTCAGCCGGGAGGAACGGCGGGCGGCGCTGGTGCTCAACCGCGCGCTGACAGCGGGACAGTCTGTGATGGCCCACGGTGAGCGCCGCGGCAAACTGGTGCTGGCGGCGATCCGGGCAGAGCTGGAGGAAGAACCGCTGGCCAAGATCGACTATGTGAAAATGGTGGACAGCCTGACCATGGAGGATGTGGAGACAGCGGAGCGGGATGTGCTGGTGGCCATCGCGGTCTACATCGGCAAGACCCGTTTGATCGACAATTTTACTTTCCATGTGTGAGCGGCGGCTGGGAGAATAAAGGAGAACACTATGATCGTAACAATGCTGAAGGGGAAGATCCACCGGGCCACGGTGACCCAGGCAGACTTAAATTATGTGGGCAGCATCACCATCGACCGGGATTTGATGGACGCCGCCGGTATCATCGAGTATGAAAAGGTGCAGATTGCTGACATCGACAACGGGAACCGGTTTGAAACGTATGTGATCGCTGGCGAGCGCGGCTCCGGCCTGATTTGTCTCAATGGAGCGACGGCCCGCTGCGCTTCGCCGGGAGACAAGATCATCATCATGTGCTTTTGCCAGATGGATCCCGCTGAGGCGGCGGGCCACCGTCCCAAGGTTGTGTTTGTGGACGGCAATAACCGCATCACGCAGGTGGCATACTATGAAAAGCATGGCCGTATCACGGCGGCAGAATAGGGGAGAGCAGGATGATCTTAGCGATTGACGTAGGCAATACCAATATTGTGATCGGCGGGCTGGACGGCGGCCATATTTTCTTTACCGCCCGCATTGCCACAGATAAATCAAAGACCAGTGATGACTACGCGGCAAAGCTAAAAAATATTTTGGAAATTTACGGGATCGGACGGGAGCGTCTTGCGGGCGGCATCCTGTCCACAGTGGTGCCGGCTCTGGCAACAGTGCTGGGCGACGCGATGGAGCGGCTCATCGGCTGCCGGCCAATGGTGGTTTCCGCGGCCATGGAAACAGGCGTCAGCGTCCGCATGGACAACCCAAAGCAGATCGGCAGCGACCTGCTTGTGGACGCGGCGGCTGTCCTGGCGGAATATCCCCAGCCAACGCTGTTTTTTGACATGGGTACCGCCACTACGGTGTCGGCCATCGACCGGAACGGCGACTACATCGGCGGCATGATCATCGCGGGGGTGGAGCTGTCGCTGGAGGCGTTGTCCAGCGGCACGGCGCAGCTCCCTCATATCAGCATGGAGGCGCCGGACAGAATGTTGGGCAAGAACACCGTCGACTGTATGAAAAGCGGCGTGATTTATGGCAGCGCCGCCATGGTAGACGGGATCATCCAGCGGGCAGAGGAAGAACTGGGCGAGCCGTTGACCGTGGTGGCCACCGGCGGCATTGCCAGGCGCGTAGTACCCTACTGCAAGCGCCAGATCATCTGCGACGAAAACTTAACGCTGAAAGGGCTGTGGGTCCTGTATCAGAAAAACCGCTGAAAGGCCTGGGAGGAAAAACATCATGCTACAGGGGAAAACCGTATTATTAGGAGTGACCGGCAGCATCGCTGCCTATAAGGCGGCGGCGCTGGCCAGCGCGCTGGTCAAGCTGCACTGCAACGTCCATGTGCTGATGACGGAAAATGCCACGCGCTTTGTCCATCCCATCACCTTTGAAACGCTGACGGGGAACAAGTGTCCGGCGGATACCTTTGACCGGAATTTCCAATACAATGTGGAGCATGT
>CAZFHQ010000138.1:0-880 GCA_964519325.1 uncultured Clostridium sp. | reverse complement strand
CCCTGGCCAAGGGGGCGGATCTGGTGATCATCGCGCCGGCAACCGCCAACGTGCTGGCAAAGCTGGCTCACGGGCTGGCAGACGATATGCTGACCACCACCGTGCTGGCCTGCCGCTGCAAAAAAATCGTGGCCCCTGCCATGAACACCGGCATGTATGAAAATCCGGTGACGCAGCGCAACCTGGACCTTCTTCGGCAGGCTGGTGTGATCATTGCCGAGCCAACCACAGGCTACCTTGCCTGCGGCGATACCGGTGCGGGCAAGATGATGGAGCCGGAGGATCTGCTCCAATATATCCTGCAGGAGATCGCCTATCCCAAGGACATGGCCGGCCTGCGGGTGCTGGTGACCGCCGGCCCAACCCAGGAGGCGATTGATCCGGTGCGGTACATCACCAACCACTCCACCGGTAAAATGGGCTACGCCATCGCGCGGGCAGCGTCCCGCCGAGGCGCCCGGGTCACCCTGGTCAGCGGCAAAACGTCATTGCAGCCGCCGCCCTTTGTGGAGACGGTACCCGTCGTCAGCGCCCAGGAAATGTTCGAGGCGGTCACCCGTCGGGCGGCCGGGCAGGATATCATCATTAAGGCTGCCGCCGTGGCGGACTACACGCCTGTACAGTTCGCGGCGGAAAAAGTGAAAAAGTCCGACGGCACGCTGTCGATCCCGCTCAAGCGCACCCAGGATATTCTCCAATACCTGGGCGAGCACCGACAGCCGGGGCAGTTCCTCTGCGGCTTTTCCATGGAAACGGAAGATCTGCTGGCGAACTCCCGACAAAAATTGGAGCGCAAGCGCCTGGATCTGATCGCGGCCAATGATCTGCGGGTAGAGGGAGCGGGCTTCGCGGGCGACACCAACGTGCTCACGCTGATCAC
>CAZFHQ010000137.1:0-3459 GCA_964519325.1 uncultured Clostridium sp. | reverse complement strand
TGCAGAAGGATTTCGGCATCACCACGATATACGTCACCCATGACCAGGAGGAGGCCCTTACGCTCTCCGACCGCATTGCGGTTTTCAACAAAGGTGTGATTGAGCAGATCGGCACGCCAAACGAGGTCTATAACTTTTCCAAGACAGAATTTGTATGCAACTTCATCGGAGACATCAACCGGCTTTCCGATGAAATCGTGAATAAAATGATCGCCGCCGGCGCAAAGCTCAGCGCCGATGCGCACAATTATATCCGCCTTGAGCGCATCCATGTGAACGTACCCGTCAGAGAAGGTGAGCTGGAGCTGGAGGGCGTGGTTGAAAGCCGGGAATATTACGGCCTTTATATCAAGTATTACATCAAGCTCGGCAGCCAGACCATAAAGGTCATTGAAAAAAACGACGGCGTAAGGATTTATGAGGCGGGGCAGAGCGTCAAGGTGGTCATCAATCCCGCCGACGTGATGGCCTATCCCGCCGGGGAAGCAGAGGTGCAGCAATGAGCAAAAGTCTCGACAGGCGCCTGTCGCCTGAATTCGTGTTCAGGATGGTGGGGCTTGCTCTGTTTGCGTATCTGTTTTTCGGCTTTATGCTGATGCCGTGCCTGAATACGCTGACGAGCATTTTCAACACCACCAATGCCGCCGGGGAGCGGGACCCGTGGGCCGTCATCAAGTTCTTTTTTGCCGGCAACATGGGCAAATATGTGTGGAACTCGCTGAAGCTTGCCATATGCCTGGTTATCACGGTGAATGTGGTGGGCGTGTCCATTGTGCTGCTGACGGAGTATTTTGATATCAAAGGGGCAAAAATCCTCCGGCTTGGCTATATGACCACGCTGATATACAGCGGCGTGGCCCTGGTCACAGGTTATCTTTTCCTGTATGCCTCCGACGGCATTTTGACCACGGCCATCAAGGCGGCCTATCCCGGCTTTAACGCAAGCTGGTTTTCCGGCTTTAACGCGGTGCTGTTTACGATGACCTTTGCCTGTACCAGCAACCACGCGCTGTTTTTGCGCAACGCCATCCGCGGCATCGACTACAACACCGTGGAAGCTGCGCGCAATATGGGCGCAAAGCCCTTCAAGGTGCTGTGGAAAGTGGTCTTTCCTACCCTTGTTCCCACGATGTTTTCCCTCACGGTTATGACCTTCATCACCGGCCTCTGCGCCATGTCCGCGCCGACCTTGCTCGGCTATGACTCCATAAACCCGGAGATTGTGCGCCTTGCCGGCTCGTCCGCAGCGGACGAGGCCTTCCCCCAGGCCAGGGCGGCGCTGCTGTCCATTATTCTGGCCATGTTCACCATTGTGCTGCTGACGGTGCTTTCGGCCTATGAGCGCAAGGGGCATTATCTCTCGGTTTCCAAGACCAAGGCAAAGCTGCAAAAGCAGAAAATCACAAATCCGGTGGCCAATGTGCTGGCGCATATTTACGCTTATGTGCTGTTTATCATCTACATGACCCCGGTTGTGATGATCATTATTTTTTCCTTCCAGACTTACAGCGCGATCCGCATGAAAAAGCTGGATCTCAGCCAATGGACGCTTGTGAACTTTTTCGGCAAACAGGACTATGAATATCTCACCAACCGCGGAAAATACAAGCTGCGCGAGGGCGCGATTTCCGGCCTGTTTTCCAACGACGCCACACTGGGCGGCATAAAGCTCAGTTTCGTGATGTCCATGGTGGCCGCAGCGCTGGCCTGCGTTATCGTGGTGGTCGCCTGCAATTATATCTTCAAGAACCGGAACAAAAAGTCCGGCGTTATTATCGAATACTGCCTGCTGTTCCCCTGGCTTCTGCCGACGATTTTGATCTGCTATTCTTACCGCACATACTTTAACAGCGACACGATCTGGTATGTGGGCAACATGAATCTGTATTACGCGCAGAATGTACGGATCCTGATTATTATGGCGTATACGATTGTGAAGCTGCCGTTTTCGCTGAGAATGATCAAGGCTTCCTTCTATGCCATTGATGAGGAGCTGGAGGACGCGGCCAAAAATCTGGGCGCCGGCGGCTTTGTGACCTTTATGCGCGTAAAGCTTCCAATTATCCTGCCAAGCGTTCTGGCGGTGTTTGCGCTGAATTTCAACGCGCTGTTCACGGAGTACGATATGTCAGCCACCTTTGCCAGCTCCTACGGCACCAGCTATGCCATGGTCATCCAATCCATGTGCGCTGAGGAGGGGTTGTACGGCTATAACGTGAACGCGTCCGGCCGCCGCTGCGCTTCCACGGTGTTCATCATGATCGTCTCAGGCATCATTCTGTATCTGGTATACGGCGTGGGGGCAAGAGATCTGGGCGAACGGCTGGAGGCAAAGGAGCGCCGCCACAGATTCGCCGCAAAGGTGAAAAATAAATTCAGCAAAAAGAAAGACGTTGTCGAGGAGCGGTAGCATGCTGAAGGCTTATATCCAAAAGGCAAAGCAGGGGCAGAGCGTATGGCTGCCGGAGATGCGCCGGGCCCTGGCCGTCAGCGGCCAGGCCGTGCCGGTTATATTTTCGCTGACGCTCTGCACCGGCGGAAGGGTGGACCGCCTTCATTATCTGCCCGGATGGAAAACGGAGGAAGAGAAGCGCTTGGCCCAGGAATACCTGGATGCCTGCGTTTTTAACACCCTGGCGGCGTACAGCGGCCGGGAGCTGCGCTTTTACCCCAAAGAGCGGGAAAAACGCATTCTGCAATTGCTGAATGAACTCCCCGGGCGCTTTTCCGGAGCCGGGCTGATCAAATGCATCAACGTTGCCAACCGCATCAGCCGCAGCTTTGGCGGCGGAGAATTCCGCTTTTCTGTGGAGCGCTTTGAAGACTACCGGCCGCCTGAAGAAAAAAACGCGGTGCCCAGCGGCAGCCTGGCGGCGCGTTTAAAGCGCGCTGCTGGCGAAGAAAAAGCCGCTTGCTGCTGCGGCGTGGATATTGGCGGAACGGACATCAAGCTTGCCGCGGCGAAGGGCGAACGGCTGGTATGCGTCAAGGAATTTGACTGGAACCCGGCGGAGAGCGCCGAGGCAGAGGAAATTATCGCTCCGATTTTGCTGCTGGTGCGCCTGATGCGGGCCTGCCTTGCGGCGGAGGGCACAACGCTTTTTGCCGCGCTGGCTCCGGCCCTGGATAAAAATGCGGGGCGGGAGGAGATGGAGCTTGCGGTATCCCGCGCCGAGCAGGCGCTTGGCGGGCGGATCGATGTTCTGGACGCGGTGGGCGTCAGCTTCCCGGATGTGGTCATTCACGACAGGATCATCGGCGGAGAGACGCCAAAGACCAGAGGCATGAGGAATAACCCCGACGCCGAATATGAGACGGAGTTTGCAAAGCTCACGGCACTAAATGAGAAAATTGCCGGCCTATGCAAGGCCGGCGGGCGCGTCGGTATTGCCAATGACGGCAGCATAGCGGCTTTTACGGCGGCGATGGAGCTTGCCCACAGCGGTGATGCGGCGCTAA
>CAZFHQ010000136.1:0-3464 GCA_964519325.1 uncultured Clostridium sp. | reverse complement strand
TGGCAATACGAATTGACGGCAAAGCTGTTTCCGACGCCGTACAGGAACGGATCCGGCTGGAAACAGAGCAGTTAAAGGCAAAGGGCATCGTACCCGGGCTGGCGGTGGTCATCGTAGGGGATGATCCGGCTTCCCGCACCTATGTCAATAACAAGAAAAAAGCCTGCGCACGAGTCGGCTTTTACTCTGAGGAGTACGCCCTTCCGGCAACCACTTCCCAAGAGGAGCTGCTGGCGCTGGTAAAAGACCTAAACGAGCGCCCGGAGATCAACGGGATCCTGGTCCAGTCGCCCTTGCCAAAGGGGCTGGACGAAAAGGCAGTCGTTGAGGCGATCAACCCGCGGAAAGACGTGGACGCCTTCCATGCGGTCAATGTGGGCAAGATCATGATCGGCGACTTTCAGTTCCTGCCATGCACACCGGCGGGCGTTATCGAGCTGCTGGATGCTTCCGGCATCGAGATCGAGGGCAAAGAGTGCGTTGTGCTGGGCCGGAGCAATATTGTCGGCAAGCCGATGGCCATGCTGCTGCTCCATCGCAACGGCACTGTGACGATCTGCCACAGCCGGACGAAGCGCCTCAAGGAGGTTTGCGCCCGGGCGGATATCCTTGTGGCGGCGGTGGGTAAGGCGGGCTTTGTTACCGCGGATATGGTAAAGGAGGGCGCCGTTGTCATTGATGTGGGGATCAACCGCAACGAGGCTGGCAAGCTCTGCGGCGACGTGGACTTTGACAGCGTCGAGCCAAAGGCGTCTTACATCACGCCGGTGCCGGGCGGCGTTGGCCCCATGACCATCGCCATGCTGATGCAAAACACACTGACAGCCGCCAAGGAACAAAACGGATTGTCAAATTGAGATAAAAGGCTTGATTACCATGTATGATTTGCTCTATCAAATCCAGTCTCCCAAAGACCTGAAAAAGCTGACGGTTCCGCAAATGGAGCAGCTTTGCAGGGAGATTCGGCATAAGATCATCCATACGGTCGCGACAAACGGCGGGCATTTATCCTCCAATTTGGGCGTGGTCGAGCTGACCGTTGCCTTGCACCGTGTGTTCGACCTCCCCAGGGACAGCATCGTCTGGGACGTGGGACATCAGTCCTATACCCATAAGATCCTGACCGGCAGACTGGATAAATTATATACGATCCGCACCGAGGGCGGGCTGTGCGGCTTCCCCAACCGGCAGGAAAGCCCCTATGACGCGTTTACCGTGGGGCATAGCAGCACGTCGATTTCAGCGGCGCTGGGCATTGCCACGGCAAAGTCCATCAAGCGGGAGCCGGGCAACGTAGTGGCGGTGATCGGCGACGGCGCCCTCACCGGCGGCCTGGCTTATGAGGGGCTGAACAACGCCGGTCGCGGCGCTAAACCTGATCGTCATTTTGAATGACAACACCATGTCCATTTCCCGCAATGTAGGGTCGATCTCCAGCCACCTGACCAAGCTGCGCACGCTGCCCGGCTATCTCAAGGCCAAAGGCGATGTGGAGCATATGCTGGCCGGCCTGCCCTTGCTTGGCGAGCCGATCTACCAGGTGCTGCACCACTCGAAGCATTTGCTGAAAAAAGCCATCTACAACACGACGCTGTTTGAGGACCTGGGCTTCTCTTATTACGGGCCGGTCAACGGACACAACATCCCGGACCTGATCGAGTTCCTGGAAAACGCCAGGGAGATCGAAAAGCCCGTGCTGCTTCATGTTGTCACGCAAAAGGGCAGAGGCTATCGCTACGCGGAGCGCAACCCCGGCAAGTTTCACGGGATCTCCAGCTTTAATGTCCGCACAGGACAGGGCTCTCCGGCTACCAGGAGCTTTTCCGATGTATTCGGCAAGGCGATCTGCGATTTGGCCAAGGAGGACGACTCCATCTGCGCTATCACAGCGGCAATGCAGACCGGTACCTGCCTGAACCGGTTTGCCGCTACTTATCCCCGCCGCTTCTTCGACGTGGGCATCGCCGAGCAGCACGCCGTCACCTTTGCGGGTGGCTTGTCGGTTGCCGGGATGAAGCCGGTGTGCGCTATCTACTCTACATTTTTACAGCGTGGGTTTGACCAGATCCTGCATGACGCCGCGCTGCAAAAGACGAAGGTCGTGCTGGCGATCGACCGGGCCGGTGTGGTTGGCGAGGACGGGGAAACCCACCAGGGCGTGTTTGACGTACCCTTCCTCAACTCTGTCCCCAATGTGACGGTGTTCGCGCCGTCCTATTACGACGAGCTGGTACACGATTTGAAAGCGGCACTGTACGATTGCCCTTATGTGGGCGCGGTGCGGTATCCCAGGGGCAAGGAGCTATACCGTCCGGCGGATTTCCAAAGCGGCGGCCAGCCCTTTGATGTGTACGGCGACGCGGATGCGGATACCGCCATCGTGACCTATGGCCGGCTGTTCTCCAACGCCTGTCTGGCGCGGGAGGCGCTGCAAAAGCAGGGCGTCGCGGTTAAGATCATCAAGCTGAACCGCATCAAGCCCCTTGACCCGGCCGCGGTCACGGCGGCGCTGCCCTGCAAAAGAGTGTACTTTTTTGAAGAAGGCGTGCTCCAGGGCGGCATTGGCGAGCGGTTTTATTTCCTGCTGGGGCAGCGGCACTTTGCCGGGCAGTATGTGCTGCGGGGCATCGACGACCAGTTTGTGCCGCACGCAACGGTAGCGCAGACGCTGCAAAGGCTGGGGCTGGACAGCCACAGCATGGAGAACACCATACTGGAACAACCAACGGAGTAAGAACCATGGCAGAGAAAAAACGACTGGATTGCCTGGTCCATGAGCTGGGCTACGCCGAGAGCCGGGAAAAGGCCAAGGCGATCATCATGGCAGGCATCGTCTATGTGGATAACCAAAAATCTGATAAAGCGGGCGCCATGGTGCCAGTGACCGCCAAGCTGGAGGTGCGCGGCCATGGGCTGCCATATGTCAGCCGGGGCGGATTAAAGCTCGAAAAAGCCATGGCCAGCTTCCCGATCGTTTTGGCGGACAAGGTTTGCATGGACATCGGCGCCTCCACCGGCGGCTTTACCGACTGTATGCTGCAAAACGGCGCGAAGAAGGTCTATGCGGTGGATGTTGGCTACGGCCAGCTGGACTGGAAGCTGCGCACCGATCCCCGGGTAGTCAACCTGGAGCGGACAAATGTCCGTTATCTCACCGAGGAGCAGGTGCCGGAGCCGCTGGACTTTGCCAGTGTGGACGTTTCCTTCATCTCCCTGTGCCTGGTGCTGCCGGTGGCCCGCCGCTTTTTGCGGGAGGACGGCCAGATGGTTTGCCTGATCAAGCCCCAGTTTGAGGCGGGCAAGGGCAAGGTAGGCAAAAAGGGCGTTGTCCGCGACCCGGAGGTCCACGCCGCGGTGGTGGAGAAGATCTGCGGGTTTGCGCTGGAGCATGGCTTTTCGGTCCTTGGGCTGACATACTCGCCGGTCAAGGGGCCGGAGGGCAACATCGAATACTTAATTTTTCT
>CAZFHQ010000135.1:0-3472 GCA_964519325.1 uncultured Clostridium sp. | reverse complement strand
CTGCACTGGGGGTTCTTCCGTATCTCACCGCGGCGGTTTATGGAACACCAACAGGCGTTCGCGCACCGCACAGCCACGGAGCGTTTCCGCGATGGGTCACGGCGATGCTTCAGCGGCAGGCCAGGAGGATGTCGAACACATCGTCATGGGTCAGCGGCGGGAAGCAGCCGTTTGTGATCAGGTTGGTGGAGTCCGCGATCGCCCGGTAACCAGGGTCTCCCGTGATGCCCATTTCCGTAAAGGTCGTGGGCAGGCCCACCTCCCGAATAAAACCGGCAAGGCGCTGGACGCCCTCCAGCGCGGTTTGGGTCTGGGTTTTGCCTTCGGGACATACGTCAAAAACATGGGCGGCGAAGCGCGCAAATTTGGCGGGAGAGCCTTGGCACAGCTTGCGGTAAGCCGCCGGATGGATGACTGCCAGACCCTGCCCGTGATTGCAGTCGGTGTAGGCGCCAAGCTGGTGCTCGATCTGATGCACCTGGAAGGCGGACGACTTGCCGATTTTCAAGATGCCGTTTTCCGCCATGGCAGAGGCCCATTCCAGCTCGCCCCTGGCGGCCAGGTTGGCTGGTTCCTCCCGCAGCACCCGCATATTGCGAATGACGCTGCGCATAACGGCCTCGCAGATATCGTCTGTCAGATTCTTTTCCTCCGGGCAGCCAAAGTAGCTTTCCATGCAGTGGCTCAGGGTGTCGAAAGCGCCGGACTGCACCTGCATCATCGGCAGAGACAGGGTATAGGCCGGATCCAGAAAGGCCGCGTCCGCGTGGGCGCCGTATACGCCGGCTTTGCGCTTTTTCTCCTCGTGGGTCATCACAGCGCCGGAATTTTGTTCCGCACCGGTACCGGATGCGGTGACGATGGCCAGCATGGGGACAAACTCGCTGGGGCGGACATGGTCGGTAAACACCATGTCCCACACATCGCGGTCTGTCTTTGCCTGGGCGGAGACGATCTTGCAGCAGTCGATGACCGAGCCGCCGCCTACCGCCAGGATGAGGTCGATGCCGCGCTCCCGGACAAGGGCCGCGCCGGCCTGGGCTTTCGCATAGGTGGGGTTTGGCATGATGCCGGAAAACTCGGTGATCCGTTTGCCGGCCGCGTTGAGCAGACTGACAATTTCCTCATAGACGCCGTTTTTCTTGATGGAGCCGCCGCCATAAGCCAACAGTACGTTAGGGCCGTAATCGGCAAGCACTGCGGGCAGGTGTGCTGCCACACAGCCAATGCCAAAGTAGTTTTTGACGGGATATTCATAAATAAAGCTGTTCATTTGCCGTTCTCCTTTCGGGGGTTTGGCAACATTATAAACGGAATCGGCGGCAAAAACAAGGCATAAGCGATGAAGATTCGATCTGCTCCGCAGGAATGTTCATTGTTCATGCGGGCCTGCCCCTGCCCGCGGCCTATTGCGCCAGCTCCGCGCCGGGGTAATACCATGCCAAAATCTCCCGGTAATCCGCGCCCTGCTCCGCCATGGCAATGGCGCCGGCTTGGCTCATGCCGACGCCGTGGCCGTAGCCCACTACCGTAAAGGTGAAGGCGCCGTCCTCATACGCCACCGTGAAATTGGCCGACCGCAGGCTGAAGAGGTTGCGCATCTGTACGCCGTCCAGCGGCTGACCGCCGACGAGCATGGATGTGACCGAGCCGGAATCGGTGCGATCAACGGCGCCGATCCACGCTGCGGGATCACCGGAAAAATCACAGCCCTGCGCGATCTCCAGTACCTTGTCCCGGAAGTCCGCGGCAGAAACGGTGCGCGTGGTCTGGTAACCGTCGGCCTCCTTGTCCCACGGGCTGGCGACAGCCGCCAGATAAGGGCAGTCCCCGCCCCAGATGTCCGCGCCGTTTTCCGTCTGTCCGGAGGAAATGGCAAAGTAGGCGGCGGTGATCAGCGCGCCGTCATATCGCAGCGTTTCACCCTCTACCGCGTCCACCGCGGCGGCAAGGCGGTCATAGTTGGCCTGGAACTGGCTGCCCCACAATAACTGGAGCTGTTCCTCGGTCGTGTAATAGAGCCACGCCTTGGTGTTGGCGGTAAAGTCATACGCGCTGTCCGTTTCCCGCTGGTTTTGACGCAGGCGGCTGTAATAGGTATAGGCGGCGACAGCCTGCGCCTTTAAAGCTTCCGTTGGGCTGGAGGCCGGCATTTCACAGGCCAGCGTCCCGATGAGGAAGGTTCTGGCGTCCACCGTGAGGACCGTTTCGGCCGCGTTGTCATAAACGCGAAAGCCTGTTTCCGGCGCGTCGGCCAGCGGGACAGTTGCCGGCTGGCGCACCGAAGCTTGTTCTGTGCCGATGGAATCATTAGCATGAGCGGGCGCCGCGGCAAACGCCACGGCGGAGATCTTGGCGATCACCATATCGTCGTCTGTGGGTTCCGGCGCGCTGGTGATGCGGGAGAGAAATGGGATCGCGATCACGAGCAGCAGGAAAAAGAGCAGCAGGATCAGATTTTTTTTCATAGGTACAACCATCCTTTCCGGCCGGCGCAGCAGGCCCTGGTATTATGTATATGCAGGCGTGTCCCAAAGCTTGACTTTAAATTTAGATTGTTATACAATAAATTTTAATTGTTGACGTTCGCAGAGGGGGTGGGAAACGGTTTGAAACCAAAATATTTGTGGCTGACCTTTGGCGCCGCGCTGCTCCTGACTGTGCCGCTTCGCCTGTATCAGTTGTTCTTTTTGATGGATGAAAAGGGCTTTTATACCGATAACGGCCTGCTTTCCTGGGTGATTTTAGGGGTTCTGTTTGCTGCTGCGGCGCTGCTGGTGGCCGGTTCGGTTTCCAGCAAGCGTTTGCCCAAGCGCTTTACGCAGGAGCGAGATCTGCTCAGCGGCGTGCTTCAGATCGGTTTGGGCGCGGCGGCCATCGCGTATTCGATCAAGGAAATCGTGACGCTGGCGTCCGGCAGCATCCAGGCGGGCGGCCTGCTCTATGTGGCTGTGATCCTGGCGTTTTTCGGCGTTGGCGCCGGTATTGTGTGGATGATGGTCGGCGTTGGTTTCTTTGTAAAGCGCAACCTGATCCGCTGGATCCCCACGGCGGGCATCCTGCCGCCGCTGTGGATGGCGATTCTGCTGTTTACCCAGGTGGTGCAGCTTTCCGGCAACAGCATCACGCTCAACACTACAGAGCAGCTGTTTAACACAACGGCGCTCGTCTTTATGGCGCTGTTTACCTTTAACCAGTGCAAAATGATTGCTGGCGCACAGGGGAAAAAGTGCGGCAAGCGGGTGTATGCGTATGGCTTGCCCATGGTTCTGTTCGGCCTTGCGGCGGCGCTGCCATCGGTTGTGGCGCGGTTCACAGGGGCAGCGGACACAGGTTCCTTTGGCCTGCTGATGAGCCTTGTGATCGCGCTGCTGTGCGCGGCGGCCGTTGTGTTCCTCCTGGTGCTGCCCATGGACAAGCACGCCTATGTGGAGGAACTGGTGGAGCTGCCGGACGAAGCGGAAACGCCAAA
>CAZFHQ010000134.1:0-3475 GCA_964519325.1 uncultured Clostridium sp. | reverse complement strand
GCCATCCGCTACTTCCTCCTGCGGGAGATCCCCTTCGGCTCCGACGGCAACTTCTCCAACGAGGCCCTCATCTCCCGCATCAACTCCGACCTGGCCAACGACCTGGGCAACCTGCTCTCCCGCTCCACCCAGATGGCGCAGAAATATTTTGGCGGCGTCATCCCGGCCGAGCGGGAATCCGCGCCCATCGACGACGAGCTGATCGCCATGGCCACCGCCCTGAAAGAAAAATGCGACCGCCATGTGGACAGCTACCAGTTCTCCAACGCTTTGGCCGAGATCTGGAAGCTGATTGCCCGCACCAACAAATATATCGACGAGACGACCCCGTGGATCCTCGGCAAGGACGAGAGCAAAAAGCCCCGGCTGGCCGCCGTCCTCTACAATCTCTGCGAGGTGCTGCGGATCATCTCCATCCTGCTCACCCCATTTATGCCCAGCACCGCGCCGAAGATCCAATCACAATTGGGCGTCAGCGGCGACGCCATCGCGTATGCAACCGCTGACAAATGGGGTACTCTGCCGGCCGACGCTGTCATCACCAAGGGCGAAATTCTCTTTCCCAGAATCGACGTGGACAAGGAGATCGCCGCGCTGATCGAGATCATCGGCGACACCAGCGCCAAGGCGGAAGAAGCCCCCGCCGAGGAGAAGAACGGCAACAAGGCCGAGAAAAATGCGGAAGGCGTCGCCACACTGGAGCAGATCGCCATTGATGATTTCTTCAAGGTTGACCTGCGGGTAGCAAAGATTCTCGAATGCGAGCCGGTCAAAAAATCCAAGAAGCTGCTCAAGCTGACCTTGGACGACGGCGCCGCCACCCGCACCGTGGCCTCCGGCATCTCCCAGTTCTACAAACCGGAGGACCTGATCGGCAAGAGCGTCGTCCTGGTGGCGAATTTAAAGCCCGCCAAGCTGTGCGGCGTGGAGAGCCAGGGCATGATCCTGGCTGCCTCCTGCGCGGAGGACGACGTGCGCGTCATCTTTGTCGACGGTATCCCTGCCGGCAGCAAGATCTCTTAATTTCTCACAGCAGACCGAGAGCGGCACCACGCCGCTCTTCTGCTGTAAAAGGAGCGATCCCTATGCAACCTGTCTTTGACAGCCACGCCCACTACGACGACCCGGCCTTTGACAGCGACCGGGAAGCGCTGCTCCAGTCCCTGCCGGAACAAGGCGTCTGCTGCGTGGTCAATATCAGCTCAGACCTGCAAAGCTGTTACAATTCCGTGGCGCTGGCGGAACGATATGACTACATCTACGCTGCGGTGGGGATCCATCCCGGCTGCATCGACGGCCTGCCGGAAGACTATCTCAAACAGCTGGAAGCGCTGCTGGCGCACCCCAAGGTAGTAGCCCTCGGCGAGATCGGCCTGGACTACCACTACGACGACAACGCCCCGCGGGACGTGCAGCAGCGTGTCTTTGCCGAACAATTGGAGCTTGCCAACCGCCTTGCGCTCCCCGTGGTCATTCACGACCGGGAGGCCCACGGCGACACCATGGCGCTGCTCCGCCAATATAGGCCCAGGGGTATCGTCCATTGCTTTTCCGGCAGCGTGGAGATGGCCCGCGAGGTCATCTCCCTGGGGATGTATATCGGCCTGGGCGGGGCCGTTACCTTCAAGAATGCCCGCCATCCCGTGGAGGTGGCCGCCGCCATCCCGCTGGATCGTCTCGTCCTGGAGACTGACGCCCCCTACATGACGCCGGTGCCGTTCCGGGGCAAGCGGTGCGACTCCACCCTGATCCGCTATACGGCGGAGAAAATTGCCCAGGCCCGCGCCAATGACAGCGGCGGCAACCTCACCGCCGACCAGATCATACAGGCGGCCCGGCAAAACGCCGCCCGCGTTTACAACATTCCGTTGGAGGTAATACCGTGACCATCACCTACGTTTACAAGGATAATCTCTACGTCAACCTGACCAACCGCTGCCCGAACCGCTGCGAATTTTGCCTGCGCGCCACCGGCGACAAGGTGGGCGATTCCGGCAGCTTGTGGCTGGAACGGGAACCAACGGTGGAGGAGATTTGGGCGTCCATCCAGTCCCGCGATTTGACGAAATACCGCCAGCTGGTGTTCTGCGGCTTTGGCGAACCGACCTACCGTCTCGATGACATTCTGGAGCTGTGTGAGCGAATCAAAGCGGTCAGCGATATTGCCATCCGCATCAACACCAACGGCCTCTCCGATTTGATCAACAGCAAAGACACCGCCCCCCTGTTCGCGGGCAAGATCGACAGCGTATCCGTCAGCCTGAACGCCTCCACACCGGAAAAATATGACGCGCTGTGCCACTCCCGCTACGGCCTGGAAGCATTGCCGGCGATCCTGCGCTTTACCAAAAACGTGGAGCGATATGTGCCTCATGTCCGCATGACGGTGGTGGACGCCATGACCGGCGATGAGCTGGAGGATTGCCGCAAGCTGTGCGAAGAAACCGGCGCGGAATTCTGCGTCCGCCATTATGAGCCGGACTGGGGGGACCCCGAAGCATAGTCGGCACTTTTCCTGCTTGATTGAAATAAAAGCGAAGCGGATTGAGGAAAAAGAACTGCTACCTTTCGATAGCAGTTCTTTTCTTTTGCGTTATTCCACGGCGACTTTCCCCGATTTTTTCCCACCGTCAGGTTGGTGTTTTCTCCGCGGCCTGCTGCGGCTGGGCCGGGAAAGGCCGCCGTGCCAGCAGGAGGAATTTCAGCGCACAACAGCGTCACCGCTGATCAAGCCCCTTTCTGCAATGAATCCGGTTGCGCTGTCACCTTCAGGCGTTTCCGCAGTTGTTTTCCCTCGCGGAACACCACCTTGTACCGGCTGTCCTTTGGCGTGCGCGGCGATCCCGGCGCCAGGTGCGCCTCCCGCAGCCTTGGCTCAAACACCCCGAAGCGCTCACCCAAGTCCACCGTCTGCCCGCTGGCAAGCGCGTTGGCCATGTTTTCCAGAATGGCGTCCAAAACCTGGCCCGCCTGTTCCCGGCTGCAATCCGCCGCAGCCGCGCTGGATGCAATCAGCTGGTTATAATCCATTTCAGCCCCTCCCTTCGCTGTGCTGACCCCTCATTTACAACAAATACTGCATTGTGTTTCATAACTGGCTGCCGGAATCGCTTTTGGACAGCCAGATCGCTGCCAATGCAGCGCAGAAGCGCCCCAAAAAGCGAAAACAGGGCGCAACAAGCAGGCCCTTCCCGCATTTCGCGAACAAACCGCAACGTAAGGGCCTTTTTGTGCTGCCCGCTTTTCAAAATATGACGATAATTACCGTAAAAAACTTGACGGCTACGACAAATTCTGTTATTATTTTTACAGAATCAGCGAGATTCTATTTATTTTTTTGAGGGATTACCACTCAATGCAGTTTGAGTGGTAATTTTTTTTTGCTAAAGAATCAGCCCCAGGCGGTTCATGCGGCGCTCATGCTCCCAGCCGGAGGTCATGATGTAGATTCTCGTTGTGTTAATGCTGCTGTGAC
>CAZFHQ010000133.1:0-3521 GCA_964519325.1 uncultured Clostridium sp. | reverse complement strand
GGTGGGAACAACAGGGCTCGAACCTGTGACCCCCTGCTTGTAAGGCAGGTGCTCTCCCAGCTGAGCTATGCTCCCATCCCGTCATCCTTGTTGAGGAATCCTCATCGGCGACGTGTTATATAATACCATGAACCACCGCGGATGTCAACACTTTTTCCGATTTTTTTTCGGGAATCCGCTAATTCTTTTGCCCTTGCGCCCGCCAAACGCAGGACGTTTTTTTCTCCTCCTCCGGCAGGAATTCCGGCACGATTTCTGCCCGGAAAACGTTGATCGTATCCGGGTCCGGACAACAGAACTCTGCCGTGCCGGCAGGGCGGCCGGGCAGCGCGCCGCCGTAGCGGAGAATGTCCACAAAGGGAAAAGCCACATGCATTGCCATAGGGCATAAGCCGCCCCGCCCGGTGTCAAAATCAAAGGAATCCCCGACCTGATGCCCCCGGTGGCAAGGGCGGCTCCCCTTCTGGTCGATCAGGGTGATTTTTATCCTTGGCCGCGCCATCGTCACGCCTCCTCCGGCGGCTGTTGGGCGCGCTTTTCCCGCAGCCGCTGCGCAATGGCTTCCAGCTCTGCCTGGCTGAACCGGTACTTCTTGTTGCAGTATTGGCAGCTTGCCTCCATGCAGCCGGTCTTTTCATCAGCCAGCGTGACGATCTCCTCTGGCGGCAGGGTGCAAAGGGCGCGCACCAAGCGTTCTTTGCTGCAAGAGCAGGTGTAGGCTACCTCAAATTCGTCCAGCACCTCTACCTCAAAGCCCTCCAGCGCCAGTTTGCAAATGGAGAGGATATCCATCCCCTTGGCCAGCATGGTGGTCACAGAATCCAGCTTGGCGATGTTCCGCTCCAGCTTGTCCAGGTCATCGTCTGTCGCGGCAGGCAGCGCCTGAATCAGCAGGCCGCCGGCCAGCAGTACCTGGTGATCCTCCTTATCCAACAGGACGCCAGGGGCGCACGCGGTTGGGATCTGCTCGCTGTAAGCATAATAGGCCGTGATGTCCTCCCCGATCTCGCCAGTCGCGATCTCAGTGCTGCCGGTATAGGGCGTGCCGTCGCCAAAGTCACGCATCACCGTCACAAAGCCGTCTGTACCCACCGCGCCGCCTACATCCAGCTTGCCGTCTGGGCGCAGCGGCAGCTCCAGCGCGGGATGCTCCACAAAGCCCCGACAGTTGCCGGTGCTGTCCGCCAGCGCGCAGACGCTGCCCAGGGGGCCGCCGCCGTTGATTTTCAGCGAAACGGTGGCCTCCTTCTTTTTCAGCATGGCGCCCATGATAGAGGCCGCCGTGAGCAGCCGCCCCAGGGCCGCTGTGGCCACCGGGCTTGTGTGGTGGACACACTGCGCTGTGTGTACAATGTTGCCGGAATCAATGGCCGCCGCCATAATGCTGCCGTCTGTTGTAATGCAGCGGATGATCTTATCTTTTTCCATAGGTGTTCACCTTTCTTCTGTTGTTCAGGCCAGGCCCTCCCGCTACAACATAACGGGCGCCGGCGTAATATTCCGTCAAATCAAACTGCACGGCGTTCCGAGTTACCCTCCGCGCCGTGCAGTAACATTTGATTTACAAGGGTTTCCTTGTGACAAAGACAAGCCGCTGGCTGTCCTCCCGCGGCGGAAGGAACGACAAGGCGTCATAAATCGCCGCGACCTCCAGGCCCGCTTGCCCCAGCATATCACGCAGCCGTTCCACAGGATAAGCCCGCTCCCGAAATTGCTCCCCGCTCCGGAAATAGGCGTCCCCATCCCTGGCGAAAAAGTCCAGGGTGATCTCTGTGAGATGGCTCTCCTCCCCCTGGTACTGGTTCTGCCACACACAGTATACCTCGTCCGTATCATAGACGAAGGTGTTGTTCGCCAGCACCTGCCGGTGCTTGTAAACGGTGTTGACGTCGAAAATAAAATAGCCGCCCGGCTCCAGGAACAGCGAGACCCGCGCAAAGGCTTGCGCCACCTCCCGCTCCGCCGTCATATGGTTAATGCTGTCCAGCACACAGAATACGGTATTGACGGTGCCGTACAGGTCGATCTTCTCCATTTGCTGGCACAGGAACAGGATCGGCTTGCCCTGCGCCGCCGCCTTTTGCTGGGCAACGGAAAGCATCTCCGGCGAACCGTCGATGCCGTACACATCCAGCCCGCGGTCCAACAGCGCCAGGGTCAGGCTGCCGGTCCCGCAGGCCAGATCCAGCGTGATGCCGGCTTCATGGCCCTCCCGCTCCAAAATCCGGCACAAATAATCGGCATAACGATGGTAGTCCACATTTTGCGTCAGCGCGTCATAATAGTCGGCAAAGGCAGCGTAGCTGCTCATTTCGGCTTCACCTCATCCGGCAGGCGGCTGAACACCAGGTCATAGCCGTCGCAGCCGTAATTCAGAGAACGGTTCACCCGGCTGACGGTGGCGGTAGAGGCGCCGGTCTTGGCGACGATCTCGCTGTAAACCCGCTTTTCATTGAGCATATACGCCACATTGATCCGCTGTGACATGGCCTTGATCTCCGGCACCGTACACAGATCCTCAAAAAAGTTGTAGCATTCCTCCAGTGTTTCCAGCGCCAGAATAGACCGAAACAAAAAGTCTACGCTCTCGTCTTTAATCTTGGAATTCAAACCAATCCTCCCCTTCGCTTCCGCTTGATGATTCATACACTAAAATTTTAACACACAAAAGTGGAAAAGTAAAGAATTGCGGCCCATCAAATTTTGCACAGGCACCCTATACATCGTTCCGGACCAGGTCGGCAAAGGTCTCGCCGCGGATGATGACCCGCGCCTGGCCGCCCTTGACCATGACGACCGGCGGCTTCGGCGTCCGGTTATAGTGGGAGGCCATGGAGTAGTTGTAAGCGCCGGTGGAAAGCACGGCGATGGTGTCGCCCACTTCGATGGGCTGTACCAGCGTGTGCTCCTGGATCAGGTCGCCGCTCTCGCAGCATTTGCCGGCAATGGTCACTTTTGTGTCCGCCTTCCGGTCGGCTTTGTTCGCCACCAGCACCGTGTAATCAGCCTGATACAAAATATAGCGGGGATTGTCGCACATGCCTCCGTCTACCGAGACATAGGTGCGGATATTGGGGATGTGCTTGATGGCGCCGGCCGTATACAGGGTAATGCCCGCTTCGCCGGCAATGGAGCGCCCCGGCTCCATGTAGATGAACGGCACGTCAAGCTGCAATTCGGCACACTTTTTGAAAATCGCCGCGGAAATCTCTTTCATATAGTCGCCGTAAGGCACCGGCTGGTCGCCCTCCCGGTACTTGATGCCGAAGCCCCCGCCCAGGTTCAGGTCCTCAATGGTAATGCCGGTTTCCGCTTTGATTTGCGCGATAAAGCCCAGCATCACCTCCGCAGCCGCCACAAAGGGCTTCACGTCAAAAATCTGGGAGCCAATGTGGTTGTGCAGGCCGCGGAGCCGGATATTCTCGCAGGTGGCAGCCGCCTTGACCGCCTCCAGCGCCTCGCCCGTTTCCAGGGCAAAGCCGAATTTGGAGTCGATCTGCCCCGTCATGATAAACTGGTGG
>CAZFHQ010000132.1:2630-3613 GCA_964519325.1 uncultured Clostridium sp. | reverse complement strand
GAAGCGATCCGCAACGCCACCAGGGAGGAGCTGGCAGCGGCTCCCTCGATGAACAAGACGGCGGCGGAGCGGGTGTACCGCCATTTTCACGCCGGCGGCGACGGCGAATAATTTGGCGGGCTTATGGTTTCTGTTTTTTAAATAATGGTCCTGGTTTTGCAAACATTTTAAAAAGATAATTAAAAAACGATTACAAATTAATATCTTTTCTCGGACAGGAATTGACAGAAATAGCGGATGATGCGATAATAATTGAATGAGGCATCAGCCGGCGGCCAGAGCCGCAGAGAGGAGCGCGGTATGCGGATTATCACAGGATGCGCCAGGGGTAAGCGGCTCCAGACGCTGGAGGGCCGGGATGTGCGTCCCACCACAGAGCGTGTCAAGGAATCGCTGTTCAATATACTCCAGTTTGATATTGAGGGGCGGCGGTTTCTCGATTTGTTTGCCGGCAGCGGCCAGATGGGGCTGGAAGCGGTGAGCCGCGGCGCGCGGAGCGCTGTTCTGGTTGACAGCGCCAGGGAGTCCATCGAGGTGATCCGGCGGAATGTGGAACACACCGGCCTGGGGCATGCGGTGCAGGTGGTACACAGTGATTTCCAAACCTATCTGCTGCGGTGTGCGGAGCCTTTTGACCTTGCCTTTTTGGATCCGCCCTATGGAACGGGCCTGCTTCAGCAGGCGCTGCCCCTGGTGGCGGCGCGGATGCGGCAGGGCGGGAGCATCCTCTGCGAGCACCCGACCCAGGAAACCCTGCCAGAGCGCGCCGGAGAATTTGTGCGGGCGCGCTCCTACAAATATGGCAAAATCCTGCTGACGCTATATCGGCACAAGGAAGTGGTGGAACAGTGAAAATCGGCATTTATCCCGGCAGCTTCGATCCTGTGACACGGGGGCATCTCGATATTATCCTTCGGGCGACAAAACTGTTCGATCGTCTGGTGGTCGCCGTCATGGTCAACCCGGACAAGCGATCCACATTT
>CAZFHQ010000132.1:0-2620 GCA_964519325.1 uncultured Clostridium sp. | reverse complement strand
GGAACGGGTGGCGCTGCTGCGCCGCGCGGTGGAGGACACCAGGATCAGCGGTGTGGAGGTGGAGTCGTTTGACGGGTTGCTGGCGGAATACGCGGGGATGCGGCAGGCGACGGCCATTGTCAAAGGGCTGCGGGCGCTGTCTGATTTTGAATATGAGTTCCAAATGGCAATGACAAACCGGAAGTTAAACCCTGAGCTGGAAACGGTATTTTTGACAACAAGCGCGGAAAATATGTTTCTAAGCTCCAGCATGGTGAAGCAGGTGGCCCGGTTCGGCGGCGATATTTCCGCGTTTGTGCCGCCGTGCATTACAGCAGACATTCAGGAGAGGCTGCTCCAGGTAAGGGAGGAGCAGACCCTGAAAACGAAACAGTGAGGAGAGATCAGATATGACAAATCGAAATGTAGACGAATTGATGGAAGAGTTGTATAGCGTGGTAGAGCGTGCCTGGCACTTGCCCCTGAGCGGCGGAAAAGCGATGGTGGACGGCAGCGAGGTGAAGCAGCTGCTGGACGAGCTGCGGGACAACCTGCCCCAGGAGACACGGCAGGCACGGGCGATCGTGGCGGACCGGAACCAAATTATTGCCGATGCGAAGCGGGAGGCAGAGGGGATCGTCCGCGCCGCGGAGGATCGTGCAAAGCGGATGGTGCAGCAGGATGCCATCACCCGCCAGGCGCAGGAGCAGGCCAACAGTGTGATGAACCAGGCGAACGGCAAGGCGCGGGAGATCCGCAAGGCGACCAACGAATATGTGGACGACCTGCTGCGCCGCACCGACGACGCGCTGGCCGAGGGCCTTGCCGAGCTGCGCAAAACACGCCAGGGGATCAAGTCAGCGCAGCGGAACGGGCAGTAAGCGAGCACGCTGGGCATCGCTGCCTGTTCCCTCCGGTATGCGAGATGCGGAACACAGGCCCCCATTGGGGCAAAACATGAATTTTTCGTGAATATTTGGGGCATGGCTCCAGTTAGCACCACAGGATATAGTGGTGCTTATTTTTTTTCGTCTATATCTGGTATCTGAAAAAAAGGGGAACCTTTTGCGGCAAGAAAAAAGTCGGATTTGGGGAAAAATAAGGTTGAAATTATCGGCGCTTTCGTTTATAATGGAACTGTAGTGGAGGAAAGTGGTGGAAAATTCCATAAAGTGTAACACAATGTGGAGCCTTCCCAAAACGCTGAGGTGACCAGATGTTAATCGGTGAATACCAACATAATATTGACGCCAAAAACCGCGTGATCGTGCCTGCTAAGTTCCGTGAGGACCTTGGCAAGCATTTCTATGTCACAAAAGGTTTGGACGGCTGTCTCTTTGTCATTTCCTCCCAGGGGTGGGAGCAGCTGCAGGCCAAAATTGCCGCAATGCCCATCTCCAAATCCAGGAGCCTCCAGCGGTTCTTCTTTGCTGGCGCGGCAGAGGCGGAGCCGGACAAGCAGGGCCGTATCCTCATTCCGCAGAATCTGCGGGAGTATGCCGGCCTGGAAAAAGACGTCACCATTATCGGCGCGTCTGTGCGCGCGGAGATCTGGAGCACAGAGCGTTGGAATGCGGTGAACAGCGAGCTGACGCAAGACAGCATCGCGGAAGTAATGGACGCTCTTGATTTTTAAGGCGGTGAAGCGATGGATTTTCACCACAAGCCCGTTTTATTCGCAGAGACGATTGACGCCTTGGCAATTCGCCCGGATGGCAACTATATTGACGGAACGGCAGGCGGCGGCGGCCACTCAGAGGCGATCCTCCAACGGTTGACGACCGGCAGGCTGCTTTCCATTGACCAAGACCCGGACGCGATTGCTGCTGTTCGGGAAAGACTGGCAAAATACCCAAATTCTATTGTATATCATGGTGAATTTTCCCAAATGCAAACCATTGCAAAGGCTTGTGATATGGGTCCGATTCATGGTATACTACTAGATATTGGGGTTTCATCCCATCAACTGGATACGCCGGAGCGGGGGTTTTCTTATCATGAGGAGGCGCCGCTGGATATGCGGATGAGCCAGACGGGGACAAGCGCCCGCGACCTGGTAAACCAGTTGAGCTGGCAGGAGCTGGCGCAGATCATCAGCCGGTATGGCGAAGATAAAAACGCCAGGCGGATCGCCCAAGGCATTGTGCGGGCGCGGGAGACTGGCCCCATTGAGACGACCACCCAATTGGCGGAGATCATCAAGCAGTCGGTGCCGGCGGCAGTTCGGCGGGAACCGGGCCATCCGGCGCGGCAGACCTTTCAGGCGCTGCGGATTGCGGTGAACCATGAACTGGAGCGCCTGGCCACAGCGTTGGACGCGGCGTTCTCGCTGCTGGCGCCTGAGGGGAGGCTGGCGGTGATCACCTTTCATTCGCTGGAAGACCGGATCGTTAAGCAGACGATGCAGGGCTGGTGCAAAGGCTGTACCTGCCCGCCGGATTTTCCGGTGTGCGTTTGCGGCAACAAGCCGCGGGCATCCCTTCTATATAAAAAAGGGTTGGCCGCTTCCCAACAGGAGCTGGCGGAAAACCCGCGCAGCCGGAGCGCCCGGCTGCGGGTTTGTGTGAAGCTGGCGTGACGCGGCATGGCGCGAAGCAAGTCTGTGCTGCTCTTGCTCCTCCCATATAAGCGGACGGGAGCC
>CAZFHQ010000131.1:0-3619 GCA_964519325.1 uncultured Clostridium sp. | reverse complement strand
GGGCGTGGAGAGCTACAAGCGGAATATGTTCGCCCTGCTGGGCAAGCCGGGCTATGAGGCCGAAAAGGAGAAGCTGGAAGCCAGGCTGAAGCCAGCCGCCCCCGCAAAGGCTTGCTGCCGCTGCCGGTGCGTCAACCACGGCAAGGTCAATCCCCAGTGTTTGCTGGAGCAAAACCTCAGAACGCTGAACGCCGTCGAGCGTCCGTTTTTCCCGGCCAAAAAACAGAGCGGCAAATAAACCCCAACAGTCCCAACAGGAAATAATCAAGAATTTTCTGAAAATGTATTGATTCGAAATTGCGTTCTGTGCTATGATGGTAACGACACGAATGTGGTATGGAAAATAAAAATCAAAGTTATAGGAGGAGTTTATCAATGGTAACTCTGATTGTTGGAAAAAAAGGTTCCGGAAAAACAAAGAA
Organism: uncultured Clostridium sp.; assembly: GCA_964519325.1. Lineage (GTDB taxonomy): Bacteria > Bacillota > Clostridia > Oscillospirales > Acutalibacteraceae > UMGS1071. The sequence continues at coordinate 3,197 of CAZFHQ010000131.1, read as the reverse complement.
GCTGGTTGACGCTGCCAACGCCGCCGCGGTAACGGCAAGCGGCAGCGTGGTCGTGGCAGAGCCAAAGAATAAGCTGACGCTGGACATCAAGCACGAGGCAAGGCTGATCTCCCTGGAGCCATATAGCGTGAAGGGCGCCGACGAGCTGTACGGCTTTGTGGCGGGCATTTGCGCGGGCAACTATGATGTGCAGGAGATCTTCATCGACTCCGTGATGCGGATCCTCAACGAGGGGGACGACCTGGCCGCGTTCCTTGAGAAGATCGAGAAGCTGGCAAACCTGGCGGAAACAAAGGTGACCCTCTCTATTTCCCTGGCGGAAGAGGAGATTCCGGAAGCGGTAAAAACCATCGTGAATATCGTTGCATAAGCGTACATAAATCAGGCATTCCAGAAGAAAACGGCTGCTGCCGAGGCATAGCTTCGGCGGCGGCTTTTTCTGCCCGCGTCAATTTCTTTTTGTTCCGGCGAATTTATGGTTGACAAAGCGGGCGCGAGCCGATATAATATTTTAGTGAAGCGTTGAGGTGGAAGTATGCTTCTTGCGTTAAAAAAGCTTTTTACAGGGGAATCTGACCGTGTGCCATTTGCTTACGCGCTGGATCTTTCCGGCACGGAGCTGTACGGTGTGCGGCCGTTCCAGTCGCCGGTGCAGGTGACGGGGCAGGCTGTCAGCGGCCCGGGCGGGGTGACCCTCTCGATGGACGCGGCATTCGATTACTGTGTGCCATGCGACCGGTGCGCCACGCCGGTAAAAAGCAAAAAGCAATACCACTTTGACCATGTGCTTGTGTTAGAGCTGCAGCATGAGGAGTACGAGGATTATATCCTGGTGGAAAATCATGAGCTGGATCTGGACGAGCTGGTCAGGGCGGATATTCTGCTGGAGCTCCCCACAAAAAATTTGTGCACGCCGGATTGTAAAGGGCTGTGCCCCAAGTGCGGCACAAATCTGAACAGCGGAAGCTGTGCGTGCGATACGCATCAGATAGACTCCAGGCTGGAGGTTCTAAAACAACTGATCGATTGAGGATCGTATTGTAAGGAGGTGCTGAACCATGGCTGTACCAAAGAGTAAATTGTCCAGTGCAAGACAGAACAAAAGACGTTCCAACGTATGGAAACTGACAGCTCCCACTCTTGTTCACTGCCCAAAGTGCGGTGCGTATAAAACACCTCACAGAGTATGCGGGAATTGCGGCTTTTACAATGGCAGAGAAGTTGTAAAGAAGGACGCGTAAGTTCGTTTTGACGGATCTGGAAAGCATAGAGAAGGAGCGATCCTTCTCTTATTTTTTTCGGAAGAAGGAGCGATCCTGCTCTTATGTTTTCATGTTTCGCAGAAGGGAGGCGGCCCCATGGCAGTGCGGATTGATTCCATTGAGCCTGGCAGCTACGCGGAGCAGGCTGGCATCCTCGCCGGTGAGACGCTTGTCTCGATGAACGGCAAGGAGATTTATGACGTGTTGGATTACCGGTTCTATGAGACGAACCGCCGCCTGGCCCTGGTGCTGCGGGACAGTCGGGGCGCCTGCCGCACGGTAGAGCTGCGCAAGCGCCAGTATGACGCCATCGGCCTGGGCTTTTCCTCTTATCTGATGGACGAGAAGCGGACCTGCCGGAACAAGTGCGTTTTCTGCTTTATCGACCAGATGCCGCCGGGTATGCGGGACACCCTCTATTTTAAGGACGACGACGCCCGCTTGTCGTTCCTGTTCGGCAACTATATCACCCTGACCAACCTGACCGAGCGGGACATCCAGCGGATCATCGAAATGCACATCAGCCCCATCAATGTGTCAGTCCACACCACCAACCCGGAGCTGCGGGTGCGGATGATGAAAAACCGCTTTGCCGGGCAGGCGCTGCAGATCCTGCCCCGGTTGGCACAGGCGGGCATCCGGCTCAACTGCCAGCTGGTGCTGTGTCCCGGCATCAACGACGGGGAGGAGCTGCGCCGCAGCCTGACCGACCTGGAACGGCTGATGCCGTCGCTCCAAAGCGTGGCGTTGGTACCCATTGGCCTGACCAAATACCGGGAGGGGCTGACGCCCATCCCGCCCTACACCAGGGAGGGCGCCGCCGCTGTCATAGATCTTGTGGACGCCTTTGGCGACCGGCTGGAACGGGAATACGGCGAGCGGGTCATGTATGCGGCGGATGAATTCTATCTCAAGGCAGGCCGCCCCATCCCGCCGCCGTCGTACTATGGCGCCTTTGACCAGATTGAGGACGGCGTGGGCGGGATGGCCTGCTTGCAGGAGGAATTTTCCTTTGCCCTGGAGGACGGGGAACACCAGGGCTGGTTTGAGATTCCGCCCCGCCGCGTTACGGTGGCAACCGGCATGGCGGCCAAAGATTTTATCCGCAAATTACTTGACGAAGCAGAGGGAAGATGTCATAATTTGAACTGTGAAGTGGTTGGGATCGTCAACGACTTTTTTGGGGAACTGATCACCGTGGCGGGCCTGGTGACCGGCGGCGATATGATCCGCCAGCTCAAGGGACGGGCGCTGGGCGACGCCCTGCTCATCCCGGAGGTCATGCTGCGGCATGAAAAAGATCTCTTTTTGGACGATGTTTCTGTGGCGGAAGTGGAGCGCCAGCTGGGCGTTCCCGTGATCCCAGTAGCAAACGAGGGGCAGAGCCTGCTGGCGGCTGTCCTGGGGAGGTGAAACAATGGCAAAACCAATCGTAGCGGTGGTGGGCCGGCCGAACGTGGGGAAGTCCACCCTGTTCAATAAGCTGATCGGCCAGCGGCTCTCTATTGTAGACGACACGCCGGGCGTAACGCGGGACCGGATCTATGGCGAGGTGGAATGGCGGGAGAAACATTTTTCCCTGGTGGACACCGGCGGCATCGAGCCGGACTCCAAAGATATTATCCTATCCCAGATGCGGGTGCAGGCGCAGCTTGCCATCGACGCGGCGGACGTGATCATCATGGTGACGGACGTGCGCAGCGGCGTGGTGGCGACCGACCAGGAGGTGGCGGCCATGCTGAAAAAAAGCGGCCGGCCGGTGATCCTGGCGGTAAACAAGTGCGATAACATCGGCGATGTGCCGGCTGATTTCTATGAATTTTACAACCTGGGCCTGGGCGACCCGATTCCGGTTTCCTCGGTGCATGGCCACGGCAGCGGCGATCTGCTGGACAAGGTGCTTTCGTTCCTGCCGGAGGAGTCGGACGACGAGAT
>CAZFHQ010000130.1:0-3648 GCA_964519325.1 uncultured Clostridium sp. | reverse complement strand
GTCAACGGCATTAAAATCGGGATGCTGAACACTACCTACATCAGCCGGGAGGGAACCACCACCTATCTGAACGGTACGCCCATCAGCGATGAATTTGCCGCTCGGCTCAACTGTTTTGACTACAACGATCTGGAATCGTTCTACGCTTCTATGGAACAGGCCATGGACGACATGAAAGCAGACGGCGCCCAGGCTACGATCCTTTACATCCACTGGGGCGAGGAATACCACCTCTCCCCGATGGACTACCAGACGACCATTGCCCAGGAGATGTGCAACATTGGGTTTGACGCGATCATCGGCGGACACCCCCATGTCATCGAGCCGGTGGAGGTGCTCACCTCTGAGACGACCGGCAAAAAGACAGTCTGCCTTTACTCCATGGGCAATGAGCTCTCCAACCAGCGCCATGAACTGATGACGAACGATATCAGCACCAACCACACGGAGGACGGCCTGTTGTTCTACACCAATTTTGCCTTGATGGGCGATGGGTCAGTGCAGTTGACCAGCGTCGACGTCGTTCCCACCTGGGTCAATATGTACTACAATGAAAACGACCGCCGCACCTATGAGATCGTGCCGCTGGAGACAGATGCCGACTGGTCCTCTCTGAACCTTTCCGCAACTTCTACAAGCGCTGATGAAGCGGAGGCTTCCTATCAACGTACCATGGAACTCGTTGGCGACGGTATCCAGGAATTTAACGCCCTGGGCGGTCAAACAACGAGCGGCAGCGCTGAAAGCAGCAGCTCCGCCGATAGCAGCAGCTCCGGCGACAGCAGCCTGACAGGGAACAGCTCTGTGGAAAGCAGCGCTGCTGAAACGAACGCCACAGAGGGAGGGACGGCAACGGTCATTGTCGTTTCCAACGCCGCGTAACCGGCAGACAGCCGCGATGAAAAAAAGCCGCGTCAAATTTGACGCGGTTTTTTATGATTACTTACCAACCGATGCGAAACTGGCGGAATACTCGAAAAAGTTCGGCAGCCTATTGCGGTTTTTGTGAATTTATGGTATAATATGCAATGTTATTTGTGGATGCGGCGTGTTCGCGCTGCACAACGACCGCAATCTCTGGAGAGTCTCATTTTGAGCGCCGAAGGTGTCAGGCGGGCAACCGCTAATCTCTCAGGCAAAAGGACAGAGTGATTTTAGGCATTGGCCGATCGGCCATACAATCTAAATGAACCAGCGTGTTCCTGTTGTTACAGAAATGTGCCACAGTCTCGTTCTTTTTCTCCGGAAGTCGATGGATCCATCGGCTTCATTTTGTTTTTATGGGGGAAACTGTATGGAAACTTTTAACAGTATTATCACAACCATTGACGGTTGGGTTTGGGGGATCCCGCTCATCGTCGTTATTTTAGCCACCGGCATTTATCTGACGATCCGCACCGGCCTGATCCAGGTTCGGCAGCTGCCCCGCGCTTTGAAGTTTATTGTCAAAAAAGAGGACACGGGCGGCGAGCAATCGGGCGATATCTCCAGCTTTGCTTCTCTTTGCACCGCCCTTTCCGCCACCATCGGCACAGGAAATATCGTTGGCGTCGCCGGAGCGATCGCTGCAGGCGGCCCCGGCGCGCTGTTCTGGATGCTGATCGCGGCGTTTTTTGGCATGGCAACCAAATACGCGGAAGGGCTGCTGGCAGTCAAATACCGCGTCAAGGATCATGACGGCAGGATGCTGGGCGGCCCGTTCTATTACATTGAAAACGGTATGGGCAAACGCTGGAAATGGCTGGCGAAGCTCTTTGCCTTATTCGGCGCGATAGCCGGCCTGATGGGGATTGGCACCATTACGCAGATCAACGGCATCACCTCAGCTGTAGGCAACTTCTTTGATTCGGAAAACAGCATTTCCGTACATATTCTTGGGCAGGATGTTTCCATTTATGTCATCATCGCTGGCCTGATTATCACCGCCGCTACCGCATTGGTTGTCATTGGCGGGATCAAGCGTATCTCCTCTGTCGCCGGCGTTGTCGTCCCCTTTATGGCAATCGTCTACGTCGTCTTCTGTATCACGGTGATTTGCTGCAATATCACCGCGATCCCCAGTGCCATCGCCCAAATTTTTGTTGGCGCTTTCAATCCCGGCGCGGTCACCGGCGGCCTGATCGGCAGCTTCTTTATCGCAATGCAGACCGGTGTGGCACGGGGCATCTTCTCCAATGAATCCGGCCTGGGTTCCGCGCCAATCGCGGCCGCTGCCGCGCAGACAAGGGAGCCTGTCCGCCAGGGGCTTGTTTCCATGACAGGTACCTTCATTGACACAATCGTCATCTGCACGATGACAGGCCTGACGGTCGTGCTGACCGGTGCATGGAACGTGGATGGCCTGGAGGGCGTTGCCATCACGACGCAAGCATTCCAGAGCGGGCTGTGGTTCCTGCCTCAATGGGTACCGGCGCTTGTGCTCATGATTTGCCTTGTTTTCTTCGCGTTTACCACAATCCTTGGCTGGGACTACTACGGTGAAAAGTGCCTGGAATACCTGACAAATCAGAGCAAAGCAGCGATCATTATCTACCGCATTTTATATATCGCCGCCGTTTTCATTGGCCCATATTTGACCGTAGAAGCGGTTTGGGGCATCGCCAACATCTTTAATGGCATGATGGCCTTCCCGAACCTGATCGCTCTGCTTGCCTTGGGCGGCGTTGTGGCCAAGGAAACCCGAAGCTATATCAAGCGAATGAAAGAAGATCCCCGTCTGCGTTGAGCTTGCGCTGTTGTGTGGGCAAAGCGGGATCACTGGGATCCGCGTCGCTTTTGGCGAGTGCGAACGGATCGGTATGGCAAAGAAAAGAGAGCCGGCAGCAAAACCGGCTCTCTTTTCTGTTTCATTTTTGAACTGCCGACGGATCGTTTTTGCAGTACGGGTTATTCCCACTCGATGGTGGCAGGCGCCTTGGGACTCAGGTCATAGAGCACACGGCCAATGCCGTCTACCTCGGAAAGGATGCGGTCCGTGATTTTCTTGAGGACCGCCCAGTCGATTTCGGGAACAGTGGCGGTCATGGCGTCCACTGTATTGACCGCGCGGATAATGCAGGGCCAGTCAAAGACACGCTTTCCGTCCCGCACACCGGTGGAACGGAAATCCGGCACAACTGTGAAGAACTGCCAAACCCGCCCAACCAGGCCGGCATTGGCAAATTCTTCCCGCAAAATGGCGTCTGCCTCGCGCAGCGCCGCCAGGCGGTCACGGGTAATGGCGCCGGTGCAGCGCACGCCCAGGCCTGGGCCGGGGAACGGCTGACGATGCACCATGGAATCCGGCAGGCCCAAAGCTGAGCCGACGACCCGAACCTCATCCTTAAACAGCAGCTTCACCGGCTCCACCAGCTCAAATTGCAGATCCTCCGGAAGCCCGCCCACGTTATGGTGCGCCTTTACGCCATCGCTCTCCAGGATGTCGGGATAAATAGTACCTTGCGCCAAAAAGTCAATGCCGTCGATCTTGCGGGCCTCCTCCTCAAAGACGCGGATAAACTCGCCGCCGATGATCTTCCGCTTTTCTTCCGGATCCGCCACGCCGGCCAGCTTATCCAGAAAACGGTCTGTTGCGTCTACATAGACCAGGTTGGCGTTCAGCTGGTTGCGGAACACCTCCACAACCTGCTCGCTCTCCCCTTTGCGCAT
>CAZFHQ010000129.1:0-3681 GCA_964519325.1 uncultured Clostridium sp. | reverse complement strand
AGGGCCTCATCATCATCAAGGACATCGAGAAGGCGGTCCAGTATCCAAACTCCGCCAGGGACGAGCGGGGCCGGCTGCTGTGCGGCGCCGCCATCGGCGCGACGGCCGACGTGCTGGACCGTGTGGCCGCCCTGGTGGAATCCGGCGTTGACGTGGTGGGCCTGGATTCTGCCCACGGCCACAACAGCGGCATCATCAACACGGTGACCATGGTGAAAAAGGCGTACCCGGAGCTGCAGCTCATCGCCGGCAACGTCGCCACCGCCGAGGCTACCCAGGCGCTCATCGAGGCCGGCGCGGACGCTGTGAAGATCGGCATCGGCCCCGGTTCCATCTGCACCACCCGTGTGGTGGCGGGCATCGGCGTGCCGCAGATCACCGCCATTTATGACGCGGCCTGCATGGCCGCCAAATACGGCGTGCCGGTCATCGCGGACGGCGGCATCAAATATTCCGGCGACATTGTGAAAGCGCTGGCAGCAGGCGCAAGCGTCGTCATGGTAGGCTCCCTGGTGGCTGGCTGCAAGGAGGCCCCCGGCGATACCGAGCTGTATCAGGGCCGGCAGTTCAAGGTGTACCGCGGCATGGGCAGCCTGGCCGCCATGGGCAAGGGCAGCAGCGACCGTTACTTCCAGCACAACGATAAAAAGCTGGTGCCGGAGGGCGTTGAGGGCCGCGTGCCGTTCAAAGGCCCGCTGTCTGACACTGTATATCAGATGATGGGCGGCCTCCGCGCGGGCATGGGCTACACCGGCTGCGCGACCATTGCCGACCTCCATGAGAAAGCGCAGTTTATCCGCATCACCGGCGCCGGCCTGAAAGAGAGCCACCCCCACGACATCCAGATCACAAAGGAAGCGCCGAACTACTCGATGTACGCGGAGTATTAAACGGCAAAACGCGAGCGGCGGGGAAAACCGCTTAACATAAAAAAGAAGCAAAAAAGAAGCAAAAAAAAGCCGCCCGGCAAGGGCGGTTTTTTTGCCAAAGGAGAGGAGCATGCGGTTGAAATGGTTTTTGTCAAATACTAATCTCAACGAGGATCCCATCGGGATCGAGGACAACAAAGTGTTTTGGCTTGGGGCCGCCGGTGGTGATATCCGAGGGGACATAGCCCATGGCGGCGGCGGCGGCGTGGCAGTCCTCCAGATTACCTGGGGTTTGGAAGCGCAGCGTCAGCCCCTTTACCGAGACTTTTTCCGCGCTGTCATACTGGATCAGTTCCAGCATAGCCTCCCCGTCGGTGTTGGCGAGGAAGGCGACGTCGCCCATGCCGGGGTTCATGCGCTTGAGCACACGGAGCCCCGTCAGGTTTTGGTAAAATGCAATGGATTTTTCGAGGTCGCGAACCATCAATGTGATAAATTTCAGTTTCATAAAAAGCACCTCCGTCCGCTTTGCGGGCATTTCATAAAAACCATTCCAAATCAATTATACCAAAAAAAATGAAAATAGCAAGATATTTTTGCCAAATATAGATAAATTGCGCAAATTTTTGCGGGTTTTTACAAAATCTATCCAGAGGAACGCGCGGGAAAAAGCGCGGGAAAAAGAAAAAAACCAGGCGCTCCTGCGCAAACGCAGGCTTACCTGGAAAAACCGCTGGTGACCCGGACGGGAATCGAACCCGTGTTACCGCCGTGAAAGGGCGGTGTCTTAACCGCTTGACCACCGGGCCTTATGGTAGCGGCAAATGGACTTGAACCATCGACACTCCGGGTATGAACCGAATGCTCTAGCCAACTGAGCTATACCGCCATCTATCGTCCTCCAATCAGAGGGCGAATATTATTATATTACAGGGAAAGCGATTTGTCAACCGATTTTTTTGAAATATTTTCGTGGCGCGGGCCTGCCTGCCGCGCGCGGGGAAAGCGCGCAAAAACCTTGTAATTTGCGAGAAAATACGGTATACTAATTTCGTATATCGGTTTGTTCTTGAGAAAATTCTAACAAGAGAGGTAGTATACTATATGATGAAGAAATTTTTTCTGGCGGCGGCAGCGGCGGCGCTGGTGCTGGCAATGGCCGCCTGCGGCAGCACTTCGACGACAACGACGGTGGAGGTCACCTCCGGCACCATGGAGATCGCCGAGCTGAACGCCAACGGGCTGGACGGCCTGGCGGATTATCTGGAGGGCAACGGCATTATCGCCGGCACCGCCACCGACATGATGGCGGACATCATCGGCGCGGCGGCCGGCCAAAAGTATTCCTTTACTTATAATGGTTCCACCGTTCTTGTGGAGCTGTATGAGTTCGACCTGGATCATCTGGATGAGACAGGCGAGGCCACCCTTGCCAGCGTGCGGGAGAAGGGCGCCATCACTGTGATGGAGCAGGATGTGGACGCGGTGCTCTCCGCCAGCGGCAAATATCTCATGCTCTACTCTGACAGCAGCACTGAGGAGGCAAACGTGAACCAGGAGCAGCGGGCGGAGGAGCTGTTCCAGGAGTATGACGAGCAGGAGGCCAACATCAAAGTAAAGGCGAAAAAGGAGGCTTCCTCCAGCCAAGCCGCTTCCAGCGAGGACGCCAGCTCTGACGCGGACGCCGCTTCCGCCGTTTCCAGTGAGGCTACGGCCTGAGCCTCCCGCAAAAACCGCCCTCTCACGGGGGCGGTTTTTTGTGTTTTGGGCAGGCTGGCAAACCGGCAAATCCCAGCGGGGATCAGAGACAAGGGGCCGGCCGGCTAGGAGCAGAAGCGATGGCTGCCGATCACCGTGATCACCGGACGGGAAAAGATCCACTTGTTGGTGGACTTGGCCGGGTTATAATAGTAGATCGCGCCGCCGGAAGGGTCGTAGCCGTTGATCGCGTCCCGCGCCGCGCGATAAGCGGAATCCGCGACCGCGGCGTTCACACCGCCGTCATCCAGACAGGAAAACGCCCCCGGCTGATAGATCACGCCGGCCAGCGTGTTGGGAAACGAAGGATGCTCGATCCGGTTCAGGATCACAGCGCCTACCGCCACCTGCCCCTCATACGGCTCGCCTCTCGCTTCTGCCGAGATGATGCGGGCCAGCAGGCTGATGTCGTTGCTGCTGAAGGAACCAATGGGGGAAACGTCTGTGCCGCCGCCGGACGAGCCGCCGGAGGAAATCCCCAGCGCGGCCAGGGTCTTGTCTCCGGCAATGCCGTCAGCCGTCAGGCCGTTGGCCTTTTGAAACGCCATCACCGCTTTTTTGGTATAAGAGCCGTAAATGCCGTCTACCGTCACACCGTAGCCCAGGTCTGCCAGCTTTTGCTGGATGGCCCGCACCTCGCTGCCCTGTGACCCAACCTTGGAGAGCGCCTCCAGCGTGGCCGGCGCTCCCTCATGATAAGTGGTCACCAGGCAGATGACGAAAATGTTGAAAAATAACACCAGTAGAATCCCTAATATAAAGCGGAACACATCGCTCCGTTTTTTGAGTCGCTTCATAACCTGCACTTCCTTTTCGATGGTAATCTCTTGCAAAACGCCGCCCTGGAAAATGGGACAAGCGGTATTCACTAGTATGTGCAAACGGGGGAAAATATACCCGGAAGAAATTTTGAAAAATCTTGAAAAAAGCGCTTGACATAGGGGGTTATGGTGTGCTAAGATAATAAAGCTGTCGCACGAGAGCGAGGAAAAACGCATGGGTGGGGCGGCGGTTTAGGACCTTGAAAATTAAACAACGAGAGACAAGAGGAACC
>CAZFHQ010000128.1:0-3698 GCA_964519325.1 uncultured Clostridium sp. | reverse complement strand
CCGCTGATGCACGTTATCGCGGCCAAGGCTGTCTGCCTGGGCGAAGCCCTCAAGCCGGAGTTCAAGGAATACGGCAAGCGTGTGGTCGAGAATGCCCAGGCCCTGGCCAACGGCCTGACCAAGCGGGGCGTCAAGCTGGTTTCCGGCGGAACAGACAACCACCTGATGCTCATTGACCTGAGCGGGACGGAGCTGACCGGCAAAGAGCTGGAGCACCGTTTGGACGAGGTCTATATCACCGCCAACAAGAACACCGTGCCAAACGAGCAGCGCAGCCCATTTGTCACCAGCGGTGTGCGGCTTGGCACCCCGGCGGTCACCACCCGCGGCCTGACCACCGACGATATGGACGAGCTGGCGGAGTGCATCACCCTGGCGATCAATGACTTTGACAACAGCGCGGACAAGATCCGCTCCATGGTCAACGCGATCTGCGCCCGTCACCCGCTTTACGAATAAGGCGGAGCCGGATCATTCAGTTTTACAGGTTACAATTTGGCAGGCAGTTTTGTCTGCCAAATTTTGCATCTGCACAACAATCTCAGAAAGGCGGTGACACACCGTGGCAATTCCATTGGCGGAACGGCTCCGGCCCCAAACGCTGGAGGACATGGTCGGCCAGCAGCATTTACTGGGGCCGGGCAAGGCCCTGCGCGGGATCCTGGAATCCGGCGAGATTCCCAACCTGATCTTTTATGGCCCGCCCGGCGTGGGTAAAACGACCCTGGCCTCAATTATCGCGCGGCAAACACAGAAAAAGCTCTATAAGCTCAACGGCACCACGGCGTCCACCGCCGACATACGGGAAGTCTATCAAAGCCTGGACACCCTGGAAACCATCAACGGCGTCCTCCTCTATTTGGACGAGATCCAATATTTCAATAAAAAGCAGCAGCAGACGCTGCTGGAGTTCATTGAGAACGGGCAGATCACCCTGATTGCTTCCACCACGGAGAACCCCTACTTTTACGTTTACAACGCCATTCTCAGCCGTTCTACCGTGTTTGAGTTCAAGCAGGTGGAGCAGGCGGAAATTGAAAAGGCTGCCGCGCGGGGCTTCGCCTTTATGGGGAAGGAGCGCGGCATGGAGTTCCGCCTGGAGGACGGCGTGCTCAGCGTGATCGCTTCCGCCTGCGGCGGCGATGTGCGCAAGGCCATGAACGCCGTGGAGCTGTGCGTGCTGGCCCTGAGCGGCAGCAAGGAGGACAATGTCGTCACGGTGAAGCTGGCCCGCGAGCTGACCCAAAAAAGCGCCATGCGCTACGACAGGGACGGCGACGAGCATTATGATATTGTCTCCGCCTATCAAAAGTCCATGCGCGGCTCCGACCCGAACGCCGCCCTCCATTATCTGGCCCGGCTGCTAGAGGCCGGCGACCTGCCCTCCGCCTGCCGCCGGCTGCTGGTGTGCGCCTGTGAGGACGTGGGGCTGGCCTGGCCCCAGATCATCCCCATCGTCAAGTCTGCGGTGGACATCGCCCTCCAGGTCGGCCTGCCGGAGGCCCGCATCCCTCTGGCGGACGCGGTGGTGCTGGTGTGCAGCGCGCCCAAGTCCAACTCGGCTTACATGGCCATCAACGCGGCTATGAGCGACGTGCAGAACGGCCGCAGCGGGCCTATCCCCCGCCAGCTCCAAAACAAGCACTTTGACGGGGAGGACCAGGCTGTCAAGGGGCAGCACTACCAGTATGCCCACGACTTTGACCATCACTGGGTCGATCAGCAATATCTGCCGGACGAGCTGAAGGACCGTGTCTACTATCAATACGGCGACAACAAAAATGAACAGGCCTTCCGCGCCTATTGGGAAAAAATTAAAAAATAGGAAATCCTGATTTGTCAAACCGGCGCATATATGTTATGATAAAGCGAAAGAAGGAGATGGCGTTTATGGAGAGCACAATCATGCGGAATTTATCCTACGGGATGTACGCGATTGGCGTAACAGACGGCACACGGGCCTCGGCCTGCATTGCCAACACGGTGTTTCAGGTTGCTTCCAACCCAAAGCAGATCGCCCTGAGCATGAGCCGGGATAATTACAGCCATCGCTGCATTGCGGAGAACGGCCTGTTCACTGTCTCCGTCCTGTCAGAGGAAACTGCCGGCACCGTCATCGGGACGCTGGGATTCAGTTCCGGCCGGGACTGCGACAAGCTGCAAAACATCAGCCACAAAATCCTGGAGGAGGGCGTCCCTGTCATCAAAGAAAACTGTTGCTGCTGGTTTTTATGCCGGGTCGTCGATCAGCTGGAAGCCGCCGCCCACACGGTGTTCCTCGCCGAGGTGGTCGCCGGCAGCGAAAAGGCCCGCGGCGTGCCTATGACCTACGGCTATTACCAAAAGGTCATCAAGGGCGCTGCCCCGAAAAACGCGCCCACCTATGAGCCTCCCGTCCAAAATGATGACGAGCTGGCCGGAGAAAAATTCATTTGCACGGTGTGCGGCTACCATTATGTTGCCGCCCCCACCGCTTTCGAAGATCTGCCGGAGGATTGGGTCTGTCCCATCTGCGGGATGTCGAAGCAGGCATTCCGCCGCCTGTGATAAAAAGCTCCCAAACATCGGGAGCTTTTCCAGTTTTATCAAGTGCCAGTGCAAAATTTTAGCGGTTGCAAAGGCCGCGCGAATCCGATACAATAGAAACAGACAACGATAACGGAGGAAAAAACAATGCTAATTGCACCATCTATCCTGTCAGCGGATTTTGCCAAGCTGGGCAGTGAGATCGAGGACATTACGGCGGCCGGCGCCGACTGGATCCATCTGGACGTGATGGACGGCAATTTTGTGCCGAACATCACCTTTGGCGCGCCGGTCATCAAAATGGTGCGGGGGTTTTCCAATCAGCCCTTTGACGTCCACCTGATGATCGACAACCCCAAGCGGTACATAGGCGATTTTATCCAAGCGGGCGCGGACATCATCTCGTTCCACATTGAGGCGGAGCCCGACGTGGAGGGGACAATCCAGGCCATTGTGGACGGCGGCGCAAAGCCAGCCCTGGCAGTCAAGCCAAACACCCCCATCGAAGCCGTCTACCCTTATCTGGACAAGCTGTATATGGTGCTGGTGATGACGGTGGAGCCAGGCTTTGGCGGGCAGAGCTTTATGCACGAAATGCTGGAGAAGGTGCATACACTGAAGGAACACGCGCCGGATCTGCTGGTGCAGATAGACGGCGGCATCAATCTAGATACCATTGGAAAGGCAGCGGAAGCCGGCGTGGGCTGCTTTGTGGCAGGCACCAGCGTGTTTAAGGCTGAAGATCCAGCGCAGATGATTTTTGATTTGAAAAGCAAAGCGCTGGACGCGGTCTGTCCCCCCGCAGAAGCATGAGCAATGAGAGGCTGATTTTCAGTAAATCAAGCCTCTCTTTTTATTTTGGCGGCAGAAAAGGGCGATGCGCTGACCGCAAGAGATGCAGATGAAACGATTCGTTACCAGTGGATCGCGCAATCGCTTTTTTGCGATACGAATTCTGTCTCCCGTTCTCCGCTGTGCAAATGCTGAGGAAGGGATCGCACGCCGATGAAACAGCGCGGCCGCGCAAGCTGGGCGAAAAAAATTCCCGTCAGAATTTCTGAAAAAAGCTTGCATTTTCCCAGAGGATATAGTATAATACCAAAGTACGATATCAACAGGGACGTTTAGCTCAGCTGGTAGAGCATTCGCTTGACGTGCGAAGGGTCAGCGGT
>CAZFHQ010000127.1:0-3784 GCA_964519325.1 uncultured Clostridium sp. | reverse complement strand
TTTTGCAGCGCCGCAGCCAGCGGTAGGTGCGGTCGCAGGATTGCTTCACATAGCCGTATTCGGCAGGGTTCTCAATACACTCATCAAACGCCATGGCAACGGTAGAACCCAGGTGGGACTGGATGCGCATGCTCTCTTCCGGCCCCATGAAGATTTTGTGGCCGTCGATGTGGGAGGCAAAGGTAACGCCCTCTTCCCGTATATCCCGCAGCTTGGCCAAGGAAAAAACCTGAAACCCGCCGCTGTCAGTCAAAATTGGGCCGTCCCAGCGGGTGAACTTGTGCAGTCCGCCCAATTGCCGTACAGTTTCGTCTCCGGGCCGCAGGTGCAGATGATAGGTGTTGCAGAGCTGTACCTGGCATTTCAGTTCCTTCAGGTCCAGCGCCGACAGCGCGCCTTTGATCGCGCCGCAGGTGGCTACATTCATAAAGGCAGGCGTCTGCACCTCGCCGTGGGGCGTATGCAGCACGCCGCGGCGGGCAGCCCCTTCAGTGTTTGTTACGGTCAAGATCGTTCCCATGGTTTCCTCCGTCATTCCGATTGTTTTTTGCCGCAGGCTGTTCGGATTCTATTTCCCGTGACAGCTCTAGCAAGGAGAGGCCCTGCTCCCGCGCGATGGCGGCAAGGGAATCATACTCCGGTTTTTCTTTGACAAGGCCATAGCCGCTGGAGCGCTTACTGCGAACCGGACCGTACTTGGTGGAAATCGTTTGTTCCTCGCGCGACAGTACATAGCGGCGGCATTGACGCTCCCGAATCCCCAGCGTTGTAGTGTGGCGGAACAGCAGCTGGATCATCGTATCCCGCTGCTCCAGCCGGCATAGGCAGGTCAGCAGCACACCCGGACGGCATTTTTTCATCCCGACCGGCGTTGTGTAAACATCTAAGGCGCCTTTCTCCAGCAGCAGCTCCATGGCAAAGCCAACTGCCTCCGGCGTCATGTCGTCCAGATTGCAGCACAGTTCCGCGACCTGATCTTCCGGATCGTCTGTTTCGCCAAAAAGCGCGCGCACGCAGTTGACCGCGGAAAATTCCTTTTCTCCCATGCCGTAGCCAATCTTGTCAATCCGCATCTGCGGCAGCGGCACAAACGCGGCGACAAAGTGGCGGAGCAGCGCCGCGCCGGTTGGGGTACACAGCTCGCCTTGGATGCCGCTGCTGTAAACAGGGACACCCCGCAGAATACGGGCCGTTGCCGGGGCTGGCACAGGCAGCAATCCGTGGCCGCACTGCGCTTGGCCGGAGCCGACATTCACCGGTGACGCAAGGAGCCGCTCCGGAGCAAGCTCCCGCAGCAGCATACAAACGCCCAGGATATCCGCAACGGCGTCCAGCATCCCCAGCTCGTGAAAATGGACCTGCGCCACAGGCACGCCATGCGCCGCGCTTTCCGCTTCTGCAACCCGATGATAAACCGCGGTGACGTCATCGCGCAGCGGTTCCGGCAATCCAATGCCCGCCAACATCTCCTCGATATTTGACAGTGATGCGGCAGAACAAGACGCGTTGCCGCTTGGCGCAAGGTTCACCTTCACCCCTGTCCCCCGGATCGAGCGCCGCACCCGAGCTTCCCGCGTGACCGTTACGCCTGGCAAGCCAAGGTGATTCAAACGTGCCAGAAATCCATCCGGGTCGGGATGCAGCTCCAGCAATGCCGCCAGCAGCATATCTCCGGACGCTCCCATATTACATTCCAAATAAATCGTTTTCATTGTGCCACTCCCATATGATTGATCACGCTGGCAAGATATCCGGCGCCAAACCCATTGTCGATATTCACTACGCCAACGCCGCTGGCACAGGAATTGAGCATGGACAGCAGCGCGGACAGTCCGCCGAAAGACGCTCCATAGCCTATGCTGGTCGGCACAGCGATGACCGGGCAGTCAACCAGGCCGCCGATCACGCTTGCCAGCGCGCCGTCCATGCCGGCAATGGCAATCACCGTTCGCGCCTGCATGAGTTCTTCTGCGTGGGCAAGCAGCCGGTGCAGGCCCGCTACACCAACGTCATACAGCCGCGTGACCGGATTACCCAGCGCTTGCGCGGTGATCACAGCTTCCTCCGCGACTGGCAGGTCGCTGGTGCCGCCGGTTGCAACGACAATTTTTCCGCTGGTGTCCGGTTGCGGAAAGGCGCCGGCAACAGCAATGCGCCCAGCTGTAAAATAATGCAGCGGCAGGCTGCCGCGGATGGTCTCGGCATCCGCCGGGGACAGCCGGGTGATCAATACCGTCCGCTGTCCGTGAGCCAGCAGGCTCCGCGCGATTTCCAAAATCTGTGCCGCCGATTTTCCAGCGCCATAAATCACCTCGCCGATCCCCCGCCTCAGGGAGCGGTGATGATCCGGCGTGGCAAATCCCAGCTCCGCGAAAGGGGCGGTTTTCAATTGTAACATGGCGTCCTCTACAGAAAGGCTGCCATCAGCCACCTGCCGCAGCAGGTTCCGAACCTCTTCCCGTTCCATGCTTCCACTCCTTTCTGTTTGCGGTCACAGGATCAGCATGGCGTCGCCAAAGCTGAAAAAGCGGTACCGCTCCCGCACAGCAATCTGATACGCATGGAGGATATTCTCCCGCCCAGCCAGCGCGGAAACCAGCATAATCAGCGTGCTTTCCGGCAGATGGAAGTTTGTGATCAGCCCGTCCAGCACCTGGAATTGGTAGCCCGGGTAAATAAAAATATCGGTCCAGCCGTCGCTTTCTTTAACGCGGCCCTCCCGTTGTGCCACAGATTCTATGGTGCGGCAGCTAGTGGTACCCACAGAGATGACCCGTCCGCCGCAGCGCTTTGTTTCGTTGATGAGGTCGGCAGTGGCCTGGGGCAGGTGGTAGTGCTCGGAATGCATTTTATGCTCTGAAATCTGGCTGACACTGACAGGCCGGAAGGTACCCAAGCCCACATGGAGCGTGACAAATCCGGTCTTTATGCCCTTGGCCCGCACTCGCTCCAGCAGCTCCGGGGTAAAATGCAGTCCTGCTGTAGGCGCTGCGGCGGAGCCAAGCTCTCTGGAATACACCGTTTGGTACCGCTCCGGGTCCTCCAGCTTTTCGGTAATGTAAGGCGGCAGCGGCATTTGGCCAATTTGTTCCAGCACAGAGAAAAAATTCCCTTCACAGGCAAAGGAAACAAGCCGGTTGCCGTCCGGCAGAATGTCAGCCACCTCGCCGGTCATCAGGCCGTTGCCAAAGGAAAACCGGCTGCCGGCCTTCGCTTTGCGGCCGGGGCCGGCAAGGGCCTCCCACACATTGTGCTCCCGTTGGTTCAGCAATAAGAATTCCACAACGGCGCCGGTATCTTCCTTCACGCCGTAAATACGGGCGGGCAGCACCCGGGAATCATTTAAGATCAAGCAGTCCCCCGGCTGCAAATAATCCAAAATGTCTGTAAAATGGCGGTGCTCCACTGCGCCGCTTTCTTTATGCAGCACCAGCAGACGGGAGGCGTCCCGCGGCTCGATAGGGGTTTGAGCGATCAATTCTTTCGGCAAATCATAATAAAAATCCTTTGTTTCCATGCAAGCTATCTCCAAAATAAAAGTACTGCCTTCTATTATAATGAAAATGGGAAATAATATCAAGCAAATTCGATTGACAAAGCATAGGATAATATGATACGATACAGTTGATATCAAATTTCAGATAGAGGCGCGTCTTGCATGAGTACGGTGAAGTAGGCTGCCAAAGCTCAGGAGGTCACCGAAAAGGGTAAGTCGCCGAAGGGGATGTGCGGCAAGCATCTGCCTGGTTGTATCTTGTTAAGATCGTTACAACTGTCATCATGT
>CAZFHQ010000126.1:0-3822 GCA_964519325.1 uncultured Clostridium sp. | reverse complement strand
ACTCGCTACCTCCACCTTGGCAAGGTGGCGCTCTACCAGATGAGCTACATCCGCCTATTGGCTGCTCGACCGACAAGATTGATTATACGATATCACCCCCTAAAAGTCAAGCCTATTTTTCAAAAAATTAAAAACTTTTTCTTTTTCCGTTTTTTCTCTCGTTTTCCGGTTTTCTATCCCGTCAAAATATGCTACAATAAAAAAACAAGCCTGTTTGGAAGGGGGCGACCGTTGCGGCATGGCCATACAGTATCAAATCAATTTTAACGGCTGGGACGCTGTGTTTGCCGTTCCCTGCGCTGTGGTGGACCGCCACATCAAGCTGGCGGGAGCCGTGCAGCTCAAGGTGCTGCTGTGGGCGCTGCGCCATGGCGGGCAGCCCTTTTCCGCCGAGGACGCCGCGGCGGGGCTCAACCTGCCGGCAGGCGACGTGACCGACGCGGTCCAGTATTGGATCGCCGCCGGGATCATCCGGCCGCCGGAGGAAAACGCTGCGCCGGTGGAAAACGCGGCAGGGGCCGGCGCCGCCGGCCATCTTGAGCCGTCCCCCGCCCAACCGGCAGCGCCTCCCCCGCGGCGCTGCCAGAAGCCCACCGGGATCGTGCTGGCCCAGCGGATCAGCCAGTCTGAGGAGATCGCCTGCCTGATGCAGGAGGCCCAGCAGATCCTGGGGCGCGCCATCTCTCCCGCCCTGAGCAGCACCCTGCTGGCCGCCCACGACGACTATGGCCTGCCGGTGGAGGTGCTCCTCATGCTGCTGATGTACGTCAAGAGCATCGGGAAAACCAGCACCCAATACATCGACGCGGTAGCCAGGGGCTGGGCGGAAGAGGAGATCTTCACCCACGACGCCGCCGAAAAGAAGCTGCACCAGCTCTCGGAGGTAGCCAAGGCGTGGCGGAAGATCGAAACAGCCATTGGCATTGACCACCGATCCCCCAGCGCCCGTGAGGAACAGTATACCGACCGCTGGATCTTCCAGTGGCACTTTTCCATCCGGATGATCCGGGAGGCCTATGAGCGGTGCGTGGACGCCACGGGAAAAATGACGCTTGGCTACATCAATAAGATTTTGGAGCGCTGGTACAAAAATGGGATCACCACCGAGGCCCAGGCCGAGCAGGAGGAACGCAGCGCCAGGCGCGCCGCCGCCCAGCCGCAGGCCCGTACCTATGATATCGACGCCTTTGAGCAAATGGATTTTACCGATGAGCTGCCGCCCCCGCCAGCGGAGCGCAAGCCCACATGACCGCGCTTCCCGCCTGATCTCACAGGACACGGGCTGTCATGGCTGAAAGCGGCGGGAACTACTACGCGATGCGACAGAAAACGAGGATCGGAGCTATGGGATACAGCAAAGAGATTTACAACAGCGCAATGGAGCGGCTCAACAGCCTGCGGATGCGGGAAGAACAGGAGGCCGAGCAGCGCAGGCAGCGCTTTTTTTCCGAATGTCCCCGCGGGGAGGAAATTGAACGGCAGCTGGCCTCGACCGCCATCATCGCCGCCAAAGCAGTGCTGAAAAAAGGCGGCGACACCGCTGCCGAACTGCAAAAACTGCGGGAATCCAACCAGGCCCTGCAAAAGGAACTGCGCTGCCTGCTGGCCCAACGGGGGCTGCCGCCGGATTACCTGCAGACCCGCTACCAGTGTCCGCGCTGCCATGACGAAGGCTACCGCGACGGCATGATGTGCGACTGCTTGAAAAAGCTGCTCCGCACAGAAGCCTGCCGCAAGCTGAACGCCACCACGCCCCTTGCCCTCTCCACCTTTGAGAGCTTTGACCTGCGCTACTACCCCGACACGGCGGAGAAAGGCGCCAGCAAGTCGCCCCGCCAGCACATGGAGCAGGTCTTTCGCTACTGCAAGGCTTACGCGGAAAGGTTCTCCCTGGCTTCTCCCAGCCTGCTGTTCGTCGGCGGCACAGGTCTGAGCAAGACCCATCTTTCCCTTGCCATTGCCAATGTGGTGCTGCAAAAGGGCTACGGCGTCATTTACGATTCTGTCCACAATATCATGACCACACTGGAGCGGGAGCGGTTCGGCAAGGAGGCCGCCAGTGAAGATACCAACCGGGTGTTGCAGGAGTGCGACCTGCTGATTTTGGACGACCTTGGCACAGAGTTCCGCACCCAATTTGTCACAGCGGAAATCTATAACCTGGTAAACACCCGGCTCATGGCCAACCGGCCCACCATCATCAGCACGAACCTGACCACGGAGGAAATGGAGAATTTTTACACCCGCCGGTTCGTTTCCCGTGTCAACAGCAATTACATCCGGCTCCCTTTTTATGGGCGGGACATCCGCCAGCTCAAGGCTGTGGAGCGCCATAAAAAGAAAGGATAGGCAGGCGCCCCGTCGTTTGCCGCCCGCGCCCCGTCGGTTTGCGCTGACCCGAATCAACAACGGATGCAAATCCGTAATTTTCCTATCGCTTGGAGTATCAGTATGACAACGCTACAAAAAACGAACCAAAAGCCGGTGCGGGAATCCGGCATCGAGCTGCTGCGGATCTTCATGATGATGCAGGTGATTTTCCTGCACGTTTGCAGCAGCAACATGGGAATGTATACCACTGTCGCAAAGGAATTGGGCGGCAATCAGCTGCTGCTTTACCAATTCTTTTACTATATGTCCCGCTGTCCTGTTTATGTATTCCTCATCATCTCAGGCTACTTTTCTGTGACCTCCAACAAAACCCTGTCGAGCGTCTGGCCAAAGGTGCGGAAAACCCACCTCTCCATGCTGTTTTACGGCATTGCCATCCCCTTTGTCGGCTGGGCGCTCCAGCTGTGGACCCCCAGCGCCACACAGATGGTCCGGGCCTTTTTCCCCGCGGTGAACCGGACCTGGTATTTTATGACGCTGTATCTACTGGTGCTGCTGCTCAGCCCCTTTATCAACCGCTGCCTGGTCAATTTGACGAAACGGGAATACACCTGTTTGGTGGGCATTTTACTGGCCCTCTTTTCCGTCATGACGATTTTGGCCGAAATCGACGGCGTTAAGAATGTGGTCCGCCTTTCCCAAATCATCAGTACCGAAGGCGGCAAGGGCCTGTACGGTTTCCTGTTCATGTATATTCTGGGCGGCTATCTCCGGCTGCACGTCAAGCCCTGCAACAGGGCCAAGCTGCGGTTCCTGTTCGCGTACCTTGTGCTGGGGATCATCAATATTGCGCTGCTCCGGACGGTGCCTGGCTACAAAAGCGCGGCCACAGACAACCAGAATTTATTTGCCGTGCTGCAATGCGTCTGCCTGGTGCTGTTCTTCCGGGATCTGAAGTTCAAAAGCAGGATCATCAACTACATTGCCGCCTCCTGCCTTGGCGTCTACATGATCCACGAGCACCCCATGGTGCGCAGCGTCCTCTGGGGTACCCTGTTCCCTGTGACGCGGCAGGCCAGCTTTTATTCCTCCTGGTATTTCCCGGCGAAGATCCTCCTGATCATCCTGATTATTTTCTTCGGCTGCATCCTGCTGGACCAGGTGCGGGTCTGCTTCTTCAAGCTGATCGACTGGCTGCTCTCCAAACGGAAACGGCCCGCCGGCAGGCACCAGCAGGGCTGACTTGTCCCGCCCACGCAAAAAAGCTCCCCGCTTTGGGGAGCTTTTTCTCCGTTTGTTTTGGATCAGTCCAGGTGGCCCAGGCTTTTTTCTTTGAGATAGGCGTTGATAAAGCCGTCCAGGTCGCCGTCCATCACCGCGTTGATATTGCCCATTTCATAGCCGGTGCGGTGATCCTTGGCGAGGGTGTAGGGCATGAACACATAGGAGCGGATCTGGCTGCCCCAGCCGATCTCCTTCTGATCGCCCTTG
>CAZFHQ010000125.1:0-3852 GCA_964519325.1 uncultured Clostridium sp. | reverse complement strand
TGAGGAGCTGCATCTGGAGGGCAAGCCGACAGCGATCCTTGTCATTGGCGTCAACGGCGTGGGCAAGACCACCACCATTGGCAAAATCGCCGCCCGTCTGAAAAGCGAGGGCAAGACGGTGGTGCTGGGCGCCGCCGACACCTTCCGCGCGGCAGCCATTGACCAGCTGGAGGTTTGGGCCGACCGCGCCGGCGTGGCCATCGTCACCCGACCGGAGGGCTCTGACCCGGCCTCCGTTGTGTTCGATACCATTGCCAAAGCAAAGTCTATGCACGCGGACGTGCTGATCTGCGACACGGCAGGCCGTCTCCACAACAAGAAAAACCTGATGGATGAACTGGGCAAGATGAGCCGGATCATCGACCGGGAGCTGCCCGATTCTGAAAAGGAAGTCCTCCTGGTTTTAGACGCCACCACCGGACAGAATGCGGTGAACCAGGCCCGGGAATTCAAGAACGCGGCGGGCATTACCGGCATTGTGCTTACCAAGCTGGACGGTACCGCCAAGGGCGGCGTTGTGCTGGCAATCCGGGAGGAACTGCAGCTTCCGGTCAAATTCATCGGCGTAGGCGAAAAGCTGGACGATCTCCAGCCCTTTGACGCCAGGGAGTTTGCCGAAGCGCTGTTTGATACCAACAGCAAGGTGGATGAGGACACCATGGCCCGCATCGCCGAGCAGAACGCCCGCTATGACGAATATGGCGAGCTGGTGGAGGACAACGGCACAGAATGGGAAACTGGCACCGAGGCGGGCGACGCCGCCGCAGAAGCGGCCGATGTGATGGCCGAGATGCAGGAGGTCTATCAGCAGGCTGCCGCGGAGGAGCCGGAGGAAACACTGGAGGAGAGCCTGCCCGCGCAGGAGGAGCTTCCGGAGGAAACCCAGCCCTTCCACAGGGAAACCCGCGAGGAGCGCAAGGCGCGCAAAGCCCGTGAAAAGGCGGAAAAGCGCGCGCAGGAGGATGCTGCCTGGGGCTGGACGGACGAAGAAGAACCAACGGAACCTGCGGTCGAACCGGAGGAGCCTGAAGAACCTGCGCTGGAAGAAACCGGCGGGGAAGAAGCTGCCTGGCTGGATGAGCCTGTGGAAGAAGCGGCGGAAGACGAGGAAGAATTCCACCGGGAAAGCCGCGAGGAACGCAGAGCCAGGAAAGAGCGGGAAAAAGCCGAAAAGCGCGCCCAAAAGGAAGCGCGCCGCGAGGAACGCCGTTTTGGCAGGCACGGATAAGGAGAGGGATATGAAGCTGATCATGGCGACCCACAACCAAAAAAAGCTGCGGGAAATGGAACGGATCCTGGCGCCGCTCTCCATTACAGTCGCAACGGCAGACCTGCCGGAGGTGGAGGAAACCGGCGCCACCTTTGCGGAAAACGCGTTGTTAAAAGCCAAGTCCGCCTGTTTGCACACGGGGCTGCCGGCGGTGGCGGATGACTCCGGACTGGCTGTCGATGCGCTGGACGGCGCGCCGGGCGTCTATTCTGCCCGCTATGGCGGCGAGGGGCTGACGGATGCGGATCGGGTGCAGCTCCTGCTGCAAAATATGCTGGATGTGCCAACAGCCCAGCGGACGGCGCGGTTTATCTGCTCGATCTGCTGTGTTTTCCCAAACGGCGACGTGCTCCGTGCCGAGGATTGCTGCGAGGGGATCATCGGCCGCCGGCCGGTTGGCGAGAACGGTTTTGGCTATGACCCGGTATTCATGCGGGGCGGCCGGTCTTTCGCCCAGTATTCTGACGAGGAAAAGGATGCGGTCAGTCATCGGGGCAAGGCGCTGCGGGCGTTTTTCCAGCAGTTAAAAGCATATAACGAGAAGGAAGCGAATGGGGATGGAAATTAAAATACGGACCGGTTACCGCTCTGACCTGGAGCAGCTCATGCAGCTTTGGCTGTCTGGTAACCGTCAGGCGCATCAATTTGTCGCGCCCGACTATTGGGAAGCTCACTATAATTCGGTGCGGGACATGCTGCCGGAAGCAAAAGTGTTTGTGGCAGAGGACGCAGACCGGCAGATCGCCGGCTTTGTCGGGATACAGGGCCGCTGCATTTCCGGGCTGTTTGTGGCGGAGCATTATCGTTCCAAGGGGATTGGCAAGGCGCTGCTGGAGCGCTGTAAACGGGAGTTTCCCTGTTTAAAGCTACAGGTGTATGCCAAAAATGAGCGGGCGTTCCGCTTTTATCAGCGGGAAGGCTTTCTCATCACAAGGGCGCAGGTCGATCCGGAGGCCGGCGCCATGGAATATCACATGGCGTGGACCTCGATGTATGATCAATTAAAAGAAAGGAGGGCGCTCGAATGTTGACAAGCAAGCAGAGAGCCTATCTGAAATCCGAAGCCAACCGGCTGTCCACTATCCTGATGGTCGGCAAGGGCGGCGTCAGCGACGACGTGGTGCAGCAGGCGGTAGACGCCCTGCGCAAGCGGGAGCTGATCAAGTGCAAGGTGCTGGAGACAGCGCCGAAGATTCCGCGGGAAACAGCGGAGGAGGTCGCGGAGCGTACCGGCGCCGAGGTGGTGCAGGTCATCGGCACAAAGTTTATCCTGTATCAAAAAAACGAGAAAGAACCGGTGTATACGCTGCCGGAGGCGTAACCGTGAGAAAGGCGGCGGACCGATGAAAAAGATAGGGATATTTGGCGGAACCTTCAATCCGATCCACAACGGCCATCTGCATATTGCCCGCTGCTTTGCCGCGCAGCTTGCGTTGGACAGCGTGATTTTTGTCCCGTCCAAACGCCCGACCCACAAGCCGTCTGCCGATCTGGCCAGTGCTGCGGACCGGCTGCGGATGTGCGAGCTGGCGGTGGCGGGTACCCCTTTTACTGTTTCCGATCTGGAGATCACACGGGAGCAGGAGAGTTACACCGTCTACACGCTGGAATCTCTCCATCAGCTTTACCCTTCTGACGCCCTGTACCTGCTTATGGGCGAGGATATGTTCCTGACGCTGCTGGACTGGAGAGAGCCCCGCCGGATCTGCCAGCTCGCGGTGCTCTGTGTCGCCCCGCGCAGCGCGGACAGCAGACAGCGGCTGGCCCAGCATGGGGAGCGGCTTGCCGCTATTGGCGGGCGGTGCCGCGTTGCGGAGATCCCATTTCTGCCGGTGTCGTCCACTGAGATCCGGCAGCGGCTGCGGGACGGCCTGCCAATTGGGGATATGGTGCCTGCCGGTGTGGAGCAGTATTTGCGGCGGCATCAACTATATAGAGGAGGGAATCACCAATGACAAGAGAAGATTACAGGGCTATCGTCCGGCCCTTTTTGTCCGAGAAACGGATGTATCACAGCGAATGTGTGGCAGCCGAGGCGGAGAAGCTGGCCAAGGCCTACGGCGCCGATTCGGAGAAGGCGTGGATCGCGGGCATTCTCCATGACATTATGAAGGAAGTGCCATATACGGAGCAGTTGAAAAGGATGGACGAATTTGGTATAATATTGACGGAACTGGAACAAGGCGCGCCAAAGCTGTGGCACGCTATCCTCGGCGCCGCCTATATCCGGCAGGAGCTGGGGATCCACGATCCGGATATTGCAGATCCGGTGCTTTATCACACAACGGCGCGGGCAAATATGACGCTGCCGGAAAAGATCGTATTCATGGCGGACTATATCTCCGCCGACCGGAAATTTGACGGCGTTACGGAACTGCGCAAAGCGGCCTATGATGATTTGGATCATGCGGTATTGCTGGGCTGCGGATACACCATTCAGGATTTATCCGCCCACTGCCTCGCGATCCATCCGGATACAGTAGCCGCCTATAATTGGTGTGTGATGAAGCAGCAGATTTAAGACGCGGGGCAAACCGCACCGGGGCAGCGAATGGTTCTGCGAAACGCGGCCTTGCACAAAT
>CAZFHQ010000124.1:0-3912 GCA_964519325.1 uncultured Clostridium sp. | reverse complement strand
AAAGGCGCTATTGTTTTTTCAGCAGGATTCGGGTCTGCCCGTCATTGAGCGACAGCAGCTTGCTCTGGATCCGCGGGTGCTTCAGCTCGCCCCGCACCATGTCCCGCAGCACCTGGCCGCCGTTGTAGCCATGCACTACGATAAGCTCCTCCGTTTTTGGCCCTATGCGGGAAAGCAGCTTTTGCAGCTGGCTTTTCGCGTCGGCCGCCGTCATGCCGTGAATATCCGCCGTCATAATCTTTTTGCCTGTCCCCGAAACAATCATTGCCTGCCCCTCCTTCCGCCAGACATGTGTCCCAATTGCCTTCCAGTTTTATTTTACCATAATTGTTGATAAATTAGTAATAAAAATTCAAAAAAACCGTGCTATACTAAGAAACAGAATTGCCTGGCAGAGAGGAGCGGCGTTATGCCTGTTTTGCATGAACCCAACAAAACCTATGAAACAAAATTCAAGATCCTGTCACCGGACAGCACCCGCGAACGGCTGCTCAAGCCTTCCGCCGCCATGAAGTATTTTCAGGAAATTTCTGACGTGCATTCCGCTTTGGCCGGCAATGATTATTACACCCTGCGGGATCGGGGCGTGGCGTTTATCTGCGCCAAAACCAGCCTGAATTTTCTCAGGACGCCGGCCTGGGGCGACGAGGTCCTCTGCCGCACATGGCACCGGCAAATGAAGGGCAGCCAGTGGATTCGGGACTGCGTGATGCTGAACGACGGCGGCGAGGTGCTGGTGGAATCCACCACAAGCTGGGTGCTGCTGGACCTGGAAGCCCGCAGGGTGTGCCGCCCGAACAGGGCGCCTGGCACAGGCGTTCTCACCGCGCCGGAGCTTGCCCTGCAAAACGACCGGCTGGGCAAGATCAACCTGCCGGAGGATATGCCGGTAGTCGGCGCCCGCCAGGTCTATTATTCCAACATCGACTATGTCGGCCACCTGAACAACTGCGTCTACGCGGATCTCGTCTGCGACGCGATGGTCGGCGGGATGGACGGCCGCGCCCTGACACGGCTGGACATCAGCTTTTTGCAGGAAGCCTCCCAGGGCGATACGCTGGAGATCCGCGCCCTGGAGCGGGACGGCCTGTGCTATATTACCGCCAGCCACAGCCGCGGCAAGTGCTTTGACGCGGTCGCCGCCGCCGCGCCTGTCTCACGGTGACCGGATCTGGATTGCGAGGGAGTACGCATGAAATTTGTCATACAACGTGTTTCACAGGCCGCCGTTACCATAGAGCAGCAGGTCGTCGGCCAGATCGGCCGGGGCCTGCTGGTGCTGGTCGGCATTCAGGAAAACGACACCGAAGCGACCGCCGACAAAATGCTGCAAAAAATGGTCAAGCTCCGCATTTTTGAGGATGAAAACGGCAAGACCAACCTTGCCCTTGGCGATGTGGGCGGCGCGCTGCTGCTGGTTTCTCAGTTCACGCTCTGCGCCAGCTGCAAAAAAGGCAACCGCCCCAGCTTTCTCGGCGCGGGCGACCCGCGGCGGGCCAGCGCCCTGTATCATTACATGGTGGAACAATGCCGGGCCTGGGGCCTGCCGGTGGAAACCGGCCGCTTTGGCGCGGAAATGAAAGTCTCGCTGGTCAACGACGGGCCGTTCACCATTGTGCTGGATTCGGACGAGCTGTGAGCCGCGCCGGAACGCAACGTGTAAAAAAGGAGGCGCTGCCCTTGCAACGACCAACCCAAGCGATCCCGCCCTGCTGCTGCGGCGCGGACATCTCCCCACGGGCCGGCAGACGGATGCTCCGCCGCACCAGCAACGGCCTGGGCTTGTTTTTGTTTTGCTGCGGGATGGCCTCGTCGGTCACCACCTGGCTGCTCACCCTGTTTTTGCAGGCGATCGGCTATCGGGGCTCGCTGCTTTACGCGGCTTACTCCAACCTGCACCCCAGCCTGTATTACCTGCTGGTCAGCGCCGCTTTTACCCTCAGCTTTTTTGTGCCGGGGCTGCTGTATCTGGCCGCCGCCCGAATGCCGCTGGGCCAGGCGCTCCCCACCCAAAGGACGGCGCCCTCGGTTTGGCTCGCCCTGTTTTTCCTGGGCTGCGGCCTGGCGCTGATGGCAAACCTGCCGGTCAACTGGCTCAGCGACTGGATCAGCGCGCTTTGGCCCCAGGCGGAACCCACTGTGTCGTCCAGCCTTTCCGGCTATCCCGCCGCCACGCCGGTGTCCATCCTGCTGGCGCTGGTCCGCACCATTGTGCTGCCCGCCTTTTTTGAGGAATTTATCTTTCGGGGTATCCTGCTGGGGCAAATGCGCCGCTACGGCGACGGCCTGGCTGTTCTGGTCAGCGCCATGCTGTTCGGCCTGTTCCACACCAATGTGCAGCAGATCCCCTTCGCGTTCCTGGTGGGGCTTGCCTTCGGCTTTATCCTGGTGAAAACCAACAACATCTGGATCACCATTGCCGCCCACGGGTTCAACAACGCCTTTGCCTGTGTCCCCAGCGTCCTCAAGCCGCTGCTGCCCGCCAATCTTTACGCCATCGTCTATAACGCCGTTTTCTATGGGATGATCGTCATGGCCGCGCTGGCCGCGCTGTTTTTGCTTTGGCGCAAACGGGAGATCTTCCTGCCGCGCGCCCCGGGGCGGCAGCCCCTCTCCCTGCTCTCCCGGTGCGTGGCGTGGCTTTCCGCGCCGGGTACCTGGCTGGTCGTTGTGTACTGCGTCGCGAAAACCGCCTTCCCCTGGTTTTGACAAAAGGAGCCTGGTATGAATCGCTACAGAAAAAACACCCCGGAATATTTTATGGCGGCCGCGCTGGAGCTGGCCAGGCTCTCCGCGCTGGAGGGCGAGGTGCCAGTGGGCGCCGTCGTGGTGAAGGACGGCGAGATCATCGCGACAGGGCGCAACCGGCGGGAAAAAGGCAAAAACGCCCTGTTCCACGCGGAGATCGAGGCCATTGGATCAGCCTGCGCCAAGCTGGGCGGCTGGCGCTTGTGGCAGTGCGAGCTGTATGTCACCCTGGAGCCATGCCCCATGTGCGCCGGCGCCATCATCAACGCCAGGATCCCCCAGGTGTATTACGGCGCGGCAGACGACAAAAACGGCGCCTGCGGCTCGGTGGTCAACCTGTTTGCGCTTTCCTTCAGCCACAAGCCCGCCGTCACCGCCGGCATTTTGGAGGAGGAATGCGCCGCGGTGCTGCGGGAGTTTTTCGCCCAGCTGCGGGAGGAGCTGAAAAGCCGGCCCAGGTGGAACGGCCCCGACGGCGGCGCGCCGGCAGGCCCCTCCTGAATGGCCCCGCCTGTTTTCCGTGGGAAAACCCGCTTGGTCACAAACTGTTTACAGATGGGTTATAATTCGTTTGTATATTCACAAACAAATTGGGTTATAATAAAGACAGTGAAGGGACAGGGAAGCAACCGGCAGACCGCTTTCCATCGTTTCACTGGCAGTTCCCCCCATAACTGCCGATTCGTCGCTGAATCAAAATCAATAGAACCCCTATAACAAGCGGCAGTGCAAACTGCCGTTCTTTTTTTTGCTTTTCGCGTGTTCCCACGGCGGGCGGCCCGCGACGCAAAACAGAAAACAGGAGGGACCCTTCCGGATCTCTCCTGTTTTGTTGTCCCCAAAGGACATCATGACGCAGGGGCCGCCGCAGCCAGGGCGGGCTATGTTATTCCGCCCGTTCCAGCACCAGGTCCATCGCGAGCATTTTGCCGCTTGGCCCAAACTGGACCGGCACAAAGCCGGCATAGCGATAGCCCTTTGCCGCGTATTCGTCGATGACCTTCCGGTGATCGCTGCTTTTTGCTGAGCCGGCCGCAAAATTGTCCAGCTCCACACGCACATATGTATATCGCATACATTTCTCCTATCGCGTCAGCGGCAGCTCGTCCAGCATGTCGCTGTACTTGACAAGGGCAATGCCCTTTTTGGCGTCGCCGAACGCCA
>CAZFHQ010000123.1:0-4016 GCA_964519325.1 uncultured Clostridium sp. | reverse complement strand
GGCAAACAAGATGACCGGCAGGTTTTTTTTGGTGGCCAGCTCCACAGCGCGGGTGATCTTCTCCCCCGCCACGCTGCCCATGCTGGCCATGATAAACCGGCTGTCCATCACGCCAAGGACGACCCGATGGCCGTCGATCTTGCAGATGCCGGTGACAATGGAATCGTTGAGCCCGGTGGCTTTCTCCAGATGGTACAGCTTTTGGCTGTAGTTCGGGAAGTTCAGCGGGTTTTTGCTCTTCAGTTTATAGTTGATCTCCCGAAAACTGTCCTTGTCTGCCACAGCTTCGATCCGCTCATAGGCGGTCATTTTCATGTGATACTGGCAGCCTGGGCAGACCTGCAGGTTCCTTTTCAGCTCCTCGGTCAAAAAATCCTTTTGGCAGTGGGGGCATTTGGTGTAAAGGCCTTCTGGCACATGGATCTTCTGATTCGTTTTATCCTTCGGGAGCAAAGATTTGAACAAGCTCAGTTTTTCTTTTCTCTCATTAAACAGTTCTTCCATCATTCTCTATTCACCAGCGTCTCCAAATATTTATCAATAAAGCCTGTATTGTAATCGCCGGATACAAAATCCTTATGATGCATAATTAAGTATAATAAGTCAAGATTGGTATCTACACCCTGGACGATAAACTCCTCCAGCACACGGCACATCCGCGCACGCGCTTCCGCCCGATCGTCGCCATGAACGATCAGCTTCGCGATCATGGAATCATAATTGGATGGGATGGTGTAGCCCTGATAGATGGCAGTGTCCACCCGCACGCCAAAACCGCCCGGCAGGTTCAGCCCCTTGACAAGGCCGGGACAGGGGCGGAAGTTTTCGTCTGGGTTTTCCGCGTTGATCCTGCATTCGATGGCGTGGCCGCGCAGGTGAATGTCCTCCTGCGAAAAGGAAAGGGGCAGTCCCTCCGCCACACGGATCTGCTCTTTGATCAGGTCATAGCCGGTGACCATTTCGGTGATAGGGTGCTCCACCTGGATGCGGGGGTTCATTTCAATAAAGTAATAATTGCCCTTCTCGTCGAGAATATATTCGACGGTGCCGGCGTTTTCATAGCCGGCGGCTCGGGCGGCTCTTACCGCGTCGCTGCCCATGCGCTCCCGCAGCTCCGGCGACAGCGCGGCGGACGGCGCTTCCTCGATCATCTTCTGGTTGCGGCGCTGCATGGAGCAGTCCCGCTCGCCCAGATGGACCACATTGCCGTGACAGTCCGCCATAATTTGAAACTCGATGTGCTTTGGATTCAGCACCAGCTTTTCCAAGTACATATCGTCGTCGCCAAAGGCGCTTTTTGCCTCGCTCTTGGCGGAGAGGAAGGCGTTGTCAAACTCCTCCTCGGTAAAGGCCTTGCGCATGCCGCGCCCGCCGCCGCCCGCCGAAGCCTTGACCAGGATCGGATAGCCGATCTTCTCCGCTGCCGCCCGCGCCTCGTCCAGCCGGTTGACGCTGCCTTCAGAGCCGGGTACGACCGGCACGCCGGTTTTGATCATCAGTTCCCGGGCCGCCGACTTGTTGCCCATCATGTCAATGACGTCGCCGGATGGCCCGATAAACTTGATGCCGCAGGTCTCCACCAGGCGCGCAAAGGTAGCGTTCTCTGAGAGGAACCCAAAGCCGGGGTGGATAGCGTCACAGCCGGTAGAGGTAGCGGCGGCAAGGATGTTTTTCATATTTAAATAGCTGTCCGCAGATTTTGCAGGACCAATGCAGACCGCCTCGTCCGCCAGCTTGACATGGAGGGCGCCGCTGTCCGCCTGGGAATAGACCGCCACTGTCTCGATCCCCATCTCTTTACAGGTTCTGACGATGCGCACCGCGATCTCACCGCGGTTTGCAATCAAAATCTTTTGAAACATTTGCCTGCTCCCCTATTCCTTAATCAGCATGATCACCTGGTCGAATTCCACCATATCCTCTTCCTTGACCAGGATCTCTGTAACGGTGCCGGATACAGGCGCCGTGATCTCATTCATCATTTTCATCGCTTCCACAATGCAGAGGGTCTGCCCTTTTTTGACCTGCTGGCCAACGGAGACAAACGGCTCGGCTCCAGGGGCGCTGGCGGGATAAAATGTACCCACCACCGGGGATTTGACAGCCACGCCCTCCAGCTTGACCTCCTCTGTGGGAGCCCCGCCGATCACCGGCGGCTCCACAGCAGGCGCCACCGGCTGTGCTGCCGGTACAGAGACTACCGCCTTGGGAACAGGTTCCTTTGCCATTTTGACCTTGACGGTATCCATCTCCAGCTCAAATTTGTGAATACCGGAAGCGTCGAATTCCTGCATCAGCAGTTTAATATCATTTAAATTCATGCGTTTGTCTCCTTCATTATGCAAACATGATACGTCCATATGGTGGCTTGCAAAAGCCCAATTACAACATTTGGACATAGTGATTCAGTATATTAAGATAAAACTATAACTTATTATAGCCGATTTTGCAATTAAAGTAAACACCTGTGTGCCATAAAATGTGAATAACCTTTTAAATTTTGACAACGGACCGGCCCCTGCTGCGGCAGCACTGTGCAGATGCAACAAAAAAAGCACCTGAACCAGATGCCTTTTTCTCAAATAATATGCGACGCGGCGCGTGCCTGCAGGCCGGGCCGCAGCGCGGCTGCTTGTTCCGGAGCTGGGCTCAACACAGCAGTCTCTGATGCAGAAACGGTTTACAGCAGGGCAGCTTCCCATGCCGCCTCCTGAAATCCCACCAGCACGGTATCCCCCGCTACCAGAATTGGGCGCTTGACCAGCATCCCATCAGAGGCCAGCAGGGCGAGCTGCTCCGACTCGCTCATGGACGGCAGCTTGTCCTTCAGGTTCTTCGCCTTGTAAACCTGCCCGCTGGTGTTAAAGAATTTTTTCAGCGGCAGGCCGCTTTTCTGGTAGTATGCCGTCAGCTCCTCCAAGGTTGGCGGCGCCGTTTTCAGGTCGCGCACCTCGCAGGCCAGCCCGTGGGCGTCCAGCCATTTTTTCGCTTTGACGCAGGTCCCGCAGCGGGAATAATAATGCAGCAGCATATCATCGCCTCCCCTCATTCTTTGGAATGGTTTTATTTTACACCGTGCAAAAAGAAAATGCAACAGCAGTGCAAATTCCCCACAAATGTGCTATACTGTTCTTATACCTGCATTGGCTCTGATAGGATTGGGCTGACCGCAAGAAAACGTAATGGGGATGACATCATGAGTATGAAAATATTGGACACGTTGTCGATCATCACGCTGATTGTTGAAATTGTATGGCGGGTTATCATGGAACGATTGGCCGCTCCCCGGTGGATGCACTATGTGGAATGGGGGCTGATCCTGCTTATCTTTGCGTTGGTAATCCTGCATTTTTTCATCAGGCATCAAGAAAAAAAACAGCAGCAAGGGAAATGATACAGCGTTGATTTGCGCCTTGCGCTGGTCCGCTTGGAAAGGCAACGCCAGCGCGAAGGGATGCGACCCACGGTGAGATGGAAAAAACCACAGCAGAGACAGGAGGTGTTCCCATGGTAACAGAGATCAATCTGCCGGATGCGGTACGCTTCGTACTGGGGCGGCTGCGGCAGCATGGCTTTTCCGCCCAGGTCGTCGGCGGATGCGTGCGGGACGCTCTGTTAGGCAAAACGCCCGCTGATTGGGACGTGACCACCGCCGCGCCGCCGGAGCAGATCAGTCTGATCTTCCAGGATTGCCGGCAGATCACCACCGGGCAGCGCCACGGCACCGTCGCGGTTGTGCTGGGCGGCAGTCCAATCGAGATCACCACCTACCGGCTGGAGGGGGACTATCCTGACCACCGCCATCCCGCAGCCGTCGCCTTTACCGATTCCCTGGAGGCAGACCTGGCTCGCCGTGATTTTACCATCAACGCGCTGGCGTATGCGCCGGAAACCGGCCTGGTGGACCGCTTTGGCGGCGTCAGCGACCTGCGGCGCGGGCTGGTGCGGGCCGTCGGCGATCCCCGCCTTCGGTTTGAGGAGGACGGCCTGCGCCTCCTGCGCGGGCTGCGCTTTGC